>NZ_RZRV01000030.1:0-79256 GCF_004023085.1 Mesorhizobium sp. M7A.F.Ca.US.010.02.1.1
GGGTGGGGCAAAAGCGCTTATCGCCCTGAAAAAGTCGCTCGCCGTCGGCAAGAACGTCGCCATGATCGCAGATATTCCGCACGGCACGCCGCGAGACGCAGGGCTTGGCATCGTTCTCCTGGCCCGCCTCTCGGGCCGGCCGCTTGTGCCCGTCGCCATCACCACCAGCCGCCGCAAGGTGCTGGAGAAGAGCTGGGACAAGACCACCATCAACCTGCCGTTCGGCCGTTCGTCGATCGTCATCGGCCAGCCGATCTTCGTGGCGGCCGGCGCCGATGACGCCGAAATGGAACGCAAGCGCCAGGAAGTGACGACTGCGCTCAATGCCGCGACTGCCGAGGCCTACCGTCTCGTGGATGCTCCGCGATGAGCGGCCGCTGGGCACGGGCCATGCTGTCGGCTTACCGGTTCGCGGGTGCGGCAGCCTATCCGCTGGTCGGGCCCTATGTTGCCTGGCGCACCTCGCGCGGCAAGGAAGACCGCTACCGCCGCCGCGAGCGCTATGGCGTCGCCGGCCGCGCGCGCCCCGACGGGCCGGTGATCTGGATCCACGCGGCGAGCGTCGGCGAGACCATAGCCGTCGTGCCGCTGGTCGAAAGCATTCTCGACTACGGCGTCAACATCGTGCTGACGACCGGCACGGTCACCTCGGCGCAGGTCGCCGATGAGCGTCTCGGTGATCGGATCATCCACCAATACGTACCGCTCGATCTCAAGCCGGCGGTCAGCCGGTTCCTCGATCACTGGCAGCCGGATCTGGCGATCATCGCCGAATCCGAGATCTGGCCGATGACCATCCTCGAGCTTGGCGCGCGCCGCGTGCCGCAGGTGCTGGTCAATGGCAGGCTGTCCGACCGCTCGTTCAAGTCGTGGAAGAAACGGGCCAACATCGCCGAGGCGTTGTTCGAGAACCTGGCTCACGTCGTGGCGCAGTCGGATGTCGATGGCGAGCGGTTTCTGGCGCTAGGCGCGCGGCCGGTCACCGTGTCGGGCAATCTCAAGGTCGATACCTCGCCGCCGCCCGTCGACGAACGGGCGCTGGCGACGCTGCGGCGGCAGGTAGGCACGCGCCCGACCTGGGCGGCGATCTCGACCCATGACGGCGAGGAAGTGGTCGCGGCTGAAGTCCACGCGACGCTGCACAAACGCCACCATGGTCTCCTGACGATCGTCGTTCCGCGTCATCCCGATCGCGGCGAGGCGCTTGCGGCGCAGATTTCCGGCATGGGCCTGAAGGTCGCGCGGCGCAGCAAGGGCGACAGGATCGCCGCCGACACGGATATATTGCTCGGCGACACGATCGGCGAGATGGGGCTCTATCTCCGGCTGACCGAAATCGCCTTCGTCGGCCGCTCGCTGACCTCCGAGGGTGGCCAGAACCCGCTGGAGCCGGCCATGCTCGACACGGCGGTTCTCGCCGGGCGCAATGTTCAGAATTTTCGCGAGGCCTACCAGCGTCTCCTCGACAGCGGCGGCGCCAAGCTGGTGCGCGATCGCGACATGCTGGCCGGCGCCGTCAATTTCCTCCTGACCAACGAAGTGGCGCGCCACGAGATGATGGCGGCGGGTGTAGCGACCGTCGACGAAATGCGCGGCGCGCTGGCGCGCACGCTGAAATCGCTTGAGCCCTACATCCAGCCGCTGGTCGTCAAGTCGCGCCTGAAGGGCGCGAACGGGCGCTAGCGTGGCCTCCGAAGCACCACCATTCTGGTGGGAAGAGCCGGACTGGCGGGTCTTGGCGCTGTCGCCGCTATCGGCCATCTATGCCGCCGCCGCCGGTCGCGGCATGCGGCGGGCCAAGCGCGAGAAGATCGAAGCACCCGTTCTGTGCATCGGCAATTTCACGGTTGGCGGCACCGGCAAGACACCGGTGGCCATCGCGCTCGCCGAAAAGGCCAAGCGCATGCATCTGAAACCCGGTTTTCTGTCGCGCGGCCATGGCGGCTCCTTCGCCGAGCCGCATGTCGTCGATATCCATCACGACAGCGCCAGGCATGTCGGCGACGAGCCGCTCCTGTTGGCCGAACACGCGCCGGTGGCGGTGACGCCGAATCGTGCCGCCGGCGCCCGGCTGCTGCTGGAACGGAATGGCTGCGATTTCCTGATCATGGATGATGGCTTCCAGAGCGCCCGCATCCACATCGACTATGCGCTGGTCGTCGTCGATGCGCGCTATGGGATCGGCAATGGCCGCGTCATTCCGGGCGGTCCGCTCAGGGCCAAAATCGTCGACCAGCTGGTCTTCACCAGCGGGCTGTTGAAAATGGGCGAGGGCATCGCCGCCGACAGCGTGGTCCGCCAGGCGGCACGCGCCGGCCGGCCAATCTTCGAGGCCCATACAGAGCCAAGCAGCAAGGCAGGGCTTGCCGGCAAGCGGTTCCTCGCCTTCGCCGGTATAGGCCATCCCGAGAAATTCTTCGACACGGTGCGCGAAGCCGGCGGCGAACTGGCGTTGACGCGGCCGTTTCCGGACCATCATTTCTATGCCGAGGACGAACTTGCCGAGTTGGCGGCGACCGCGCACGCCGAAGGGCTGGTGCTCATCACCACCGCCAAGGACGCCGCCCGGCTGCGCCACGGCGCCTCACAGGACTTCCTCGACCGGCTCGAGGTGCTCGAGATCGACACGGTCTTCGAACTCGACCACGTTCCCGAGCGCATCATCGACGAGACGCTCGATGCCTGGCGCCAGCGCAAGCTGAAGGGCTAAAGCAATTCCAGGAAAAGTGTGAAACGGTTTTCCTGGGAAAAAGCGCATAGCGCTTTCCCTTGGGAATTGCGTCAAACAAAGAGCTGGAGCGGTTCGCCGTTCCGTGAAACGGGGAACTGCTCTAACCGCGCTTACGCAGCTCCGGATGCATTTCGATTTCGCGGCGCAGCGAGGCGGTGGCGCTGATGTAGGGCTCCTGCCTGGCGACGCTCCAGTATTTCAACTCGTCGAGCGGAATGCTTTCGCCTGTCACCGCGCAACGCACGAACGCGCCGGGACTGGTAACCTGGAAGTCGCCATCCAGATAGCGGATGCGGGCTTCCTTGCCGCCGGGGCCTTCGAAACGGTTCATCATGCGGGGACGCCAGGGTTCATGAGGATTTCATCGCCATAAATTCCCGGCGAGGTCAAGCATGCGACAAGCCTGAGACAATGCTGAACGCTTATTGTGAGGCGGAAAAATGGTGTTGGCAGGCCGCAATGGACATTTCCTCCACTCGTCTTCCCGCCTTGCTCAGGGAAGTGATGACGCCGCAGGTAGTGCCCTCGGGGCAGGCTGATCCAGTCATGACGGCACTGGTCAAGGCGCTGGTCCAGCCGCCGGCGCCGTCTCTGCTCGCACAACAGACAGCGCCAGCGCTGTTGACTTTGCCGGCCGCGCCGATGGCCGTCAAATCGCAGCAGATCGCATCGGCTGGCATCGTCGATGCCTATCTTGCCCAACTTGAGACGGGCGAAGAGGCGGCGTTGGCAACGATCGCGGCGAGAAAGGCAGAACCCGAAGCCGAAACGCTGCGAGCCTTCTTGCCGCCTTCGACAACGGCCAATGACAATGCCCCTGCCAAGGTTGCGGGGCTGTCATTGCTGTCGCTTATCCCGCCGCAGGCTCCAGTCCCGCGCAACGCTGCCGCCCTGGGTACATTGGCGGGCAGGCACAGGCCGGCCAATCAATCCCATGGTGCGGTGCCGAACCCTGAGCAGTTGCTGGTGAAAATTGGCTTTGTTTCGATAATGGCCGGTTTTCTGGGAGCCGTGATCCTCGGGTTCGTTCTGTTGTTGCTTCGCTGAGCTTCGAATCGGCCGGTTCTCGATATATGTCCGAGAGGCCTATCGCTCGGCTTCGATAAACGCCTCGATCTTGTCCGGAGCCAGCCCGGCCTCTGCCGCGATGCGGCGGGCGAGGTCGGCGGCTGCGGCACGCGGCCGCCCGATCGGCCGGTCAAGCCAGTAGGACACCGGATTGAGCGCGGTGCGCTCATCGACGGGAGTGATGCGGCCCGATTGCAATTGATGCCCGGTCAGGGGTGGGCGTGCCAGCGCGATGCCCAGCCCATAGGCGGCGGCGTCGAGCACCAGATTGTAGTCCTCGAAGCGGCGGTCCTGCGGGCGCGGGCGATAATCCATGCCTTGCGCGGCAAACCAGGCGCGCCAGGCAGACGCGTCGGAATCGTTGATCAGCGGATATTTGAGCAGCCGGGCCGGGTCGCCGCGGCCGATCTCGCGGGCAAGCCCGGGTGACGCGACGGGGAAGACATGTTCCTCGAAAAGCTGCACCGAGACGCGGCCCGGAATGCCGCCGCGTCCACAGCGGATGGAGAGATCGATGCCCTCATCGGCAAGGTCGGCCTGGCGGATGTCGACATCGAGCACGATGCGCAGCTTCGAGGGATTGTTCTCCAGAGCCGCCATGCGCGGCATCAGCCACAGTCCGCTGACCGAGGGGATCGAGGTCAGTCGCACCACGGCGGTGCCACGCGGCTCGACCCAGCGGTCGGAATGGGTCGATATCAGCGCAAAGGCTTCCGCCGTGCGCAGATGCAGCCGGTTCCCCTCGATCGTCAGCGAGACGCCGCGCGCACCACGGTCGAAGACTTTCAATCCCAGCCAGTCCTCGAGCTTGGCGATCTGCCGGCTGACGGCGCCATGGGTGATGTTGAGCTTTTCGGCGGCCGCCGAAAAGCTGCCTGTCCGCGCCGCCGCATCGAAGGCGCGGAGCGTCTCGAGCGGCACCATTGTGTCCGAGCTGTGATCCATAGTCACAGGTGATCCTCGATTTGGTCGTTTGTCAACCGGCCTGAAATGGCGTTTTCTGCCTCTCAGGACCGAAGAATGCGAGGGCAGTGAGATGAGCGCGATGACGGGCACGTTGAATTCGACACAGCGGATGGACACCACGGCAGCCATTGCTGTCGCGCTGACGGTGGTCGGCTGGGCTTCTGCCTTTCCCGCCATCCGAGCCGGTCTCGCCGCCTTCGGGCCGCTGGAATTGGGTGCATTGCGCTTTGCCATCGCCGCGGTGCCGGCGGCGATCTTCCTGGCCGTCAAGCGCCCGGCGCTGCCCAGGCTCGACGAAGTGTGGCGCTTGGTCTTCGGCGGCGCCATCTTCGTCGCGCTCTACACCGTCATGCTCAATTTCGGCGAACTGACCGTCTCGGCCGGTGCCGCCGGCTTCATCATCAATGTCAGCCCGATCTTCACCGCCATCATGGCGATGGTCCTGCTGGGCGAGCGCTTTTCGGGCATGGCCTGGGCCGGCACGGTGATTTCCTTCGCCGGCATAGGCGTCATCGCCATGGCCGACGGGCATGGCCTGTCATTTAACACCGGTGCTCTTCTGGTGCTTGGCTCGGCCTTGTGCTCGGCCGTCAACACCATCGTCCAGAAGCCGCTGTTTGCCCGCCATCATCCGTTGACCATTTCGGCTTCGAACATGGTGCTCGGCGCACTATGCCTGGCGCCCTTCCTGCCGTCGGCCTTTTCGCAGGCGGCGGTTGCCGACACGGCAGGCCTCGGCGCCGTCATCTTTCTCGGCATCGTGCCCAGCCTCATCGCCTATGCCGCCTGGGCGACCGCGCTGTCGCGTCTGCCCGCCGCACGTGCCTCCAACTTCCTCTATCTGGTCTCGCCGATGTCCGCGCTGATCGGCTTCTTCTGGCTGGGCGAAGTCCCCACGCTGCTCGGCATAATCGGGGGCGCGCTGGCCCTGGGCGGTGTCATCGTGGTGAATTTGAAGAGATGAATATTGCCGTCCGTCCGCTTCCCTCATTCGGAACGATCCCTCGGTCAAAGGCGTTTAGCCGGTGTTTATTCGACGGAGGTCCGAATGCCGGGTGCAACGACGCACCGACGCATGCAACTGGATGATCTATCCATTTTCTATCGCGAGGCAGGGCCGCCAGAAGCACCTGTCTTGCTCTTGCCGCACGGCTATCCCTGCTCTTCGTTCCAATTCCGCCGACTGATGCCGGCGCTCGCCGACCGCTGGCGAACGATTGCATTCGACTGGCCGGGCTTCGGATACAGTGGCACACCAGATCCGGCCGCCTTTGGCTATGATTTCGACGCCTATTCCGACGTGCTTTCCAAACTTGCCGGTGAATTCGGTCTCGAACGCTACGCCTTGTGGCTGCATGATTATGGCTCGCAGATAGGACTCCGGCATGCGATCTCGCACCCGGAGCGGATCAGCGCCCTGATCATCCAGAACGGCGACATCTACGAAGACGTGCTTGGACCCAAATACGCCACGATCAAGGCTTGGTGGACCGACAAGTCGCCCTACAAGCACCGTCCGCTCGAGGCCGCCGTGAGCGAGGACGGGTTCCGGGGCGAGTTCATCGGGGAAGTGGCTGACGACGTTGCAATCCGCGTGCCGCCCGATCTCTGGAGCCTTCACTGGCCATTGATGAACACGCCGGTTCGTCGGCAGATCGCCGTCGGTCTGATGGAGAAGCTGGAAGCCAATCTCAATTGGTTTCCGCGTTACCAGGCTTATTTGCGTGAACACCACCCGCCCACGCTGATCGTTTGGGGGCCAGAGGACGGCTATATGCCCGCGGCGTCGGCGCGGGCCTATAATCGCGATCTGCCCGATGCGGAACTGCATCTGATCGAGGGGGCGGGTCACTGGCTGCTCGAGACACATTTCGACGACGCGCTGCCGCTGGTCCGCGATTTCCTGGCTCGTGTTCACGCCTGATCTCACCCGGCGTCGCTTGCTGCGCTCAGTTGTTGTCCCCTGTCTGAAGGAGAACCTCATGCCGACCAAACCGACCATCGCGCGCATCTGGCGCGGTCGCACCCGCCGCGACGTCGCCGACGCCTATGAGCCATACCTGCGTGCCGAGGGTATTCCGCCCCTTGAGAAGACGGCGCTTGGCGTCCAATTGCTGCGCGAAGACCGCGATGCCGAGACGTGGTTCACAACCATCTCGTATTGGGCCGACATGCAAGCGATGACGGCCTTTACCAGAGGCGAACCGACCAAAGTCCATCATCTGGACCGCGATGCCGAGTTCCTGATCGAGCTGCCGGAGCGGATCGACATCCACCGGATACTTGTCGATCGTCAGGGACTGCGCTGAGCGGCGAATCTGGTGGTTCGCAATCTCGCCTTCTTCGCGGTGATGTCGCTGATCTGGGGGCTGACCTGGGCGGCGATCAAGCTCGGTCTCAATGACGTGCCTCCGCTACTGCTGGCGGCGGCGCGCTATTTGCTGACCGCCGCGCTTCTGGCAACAGCGGTGCGTGGAGCCGGCGCGGCATTCGCCCACGGGCGAACGGGGCGGACGGTGGTCTCGGCATTGCTGGTCAATACCGGCACCTACGGTCTGCTTTTCTGGGGAATGCAGCACGTGCCCTCGGGATTGTCGGGGCTGGTCAACCTGGCGCTGATCCCGATCCTGCTGTTCGCGATTGCCGCATTCACCGGCGAGGAGCGACCGACCTGGCGCCACGCTTCCGCGCTCGCTATCGGCAGCATCGGGCTGGTTGGGCTGTTCTGGACGCGGCTTGGCGCGGGAAGCGGTTCGAGCGGCATCGGGCTCGCTGCGATCGTCGTTGCGACCGCCTGTTATTGCTTCGGCAGCGTGGTTTCGCGCCCGCTGGTGGGCGCGGTCAAACCACTGGCGCTGACAATGGTCCAGGCTGCGATCGGCGGTGTTGCACTGCTTGCGCTGTCGCTCGTGCTGGAGCCGATCTCGGGTGAGACGCTCGAGGCGCTGCACACGCCGGCCGCCATCGGCAGTCTGCTGTTCCTGTCGCTGTTTGGCACGATCGTCGCCTATACGCTCTATCTCGTGCTGATGCGTGATTGGGGCACCGTCCGTGCCGGGCTCTACGCCTTCGTTTCGCCGATCGTCGCTTTAGCGGCCGGAGCCTGGCTCTTCGGCGAGGCGGTCGGCTGGGCTGAAATCGCCGGTGCGATCCTCCTGCTGGCGGCGGCTGCGATCGCGCTGCTCGGGCCGCCAGGCGAAAATCGCGGGTGACCGCATTGTCGGCCGATCTCCTTGGCTTGCCGGTCTCAAGTGGTGAAGCGATGGCCCGCAATCCGTCCGCAGCTATCGCCGCCCGAAAAGCCGTTCGATATCCGCCAGCTTGAGTTCGATGTAGGTCGGGCGACCGTGATTGCAGGTGCCCGAGCCGGGCGTCGCCTCCATCTGCCGCAGCAGGGCATTCATCTCCTCGGCCTTGAGCAGGCGGCCGGAGCGCACAGAGCCGTGGCAGGCCATGGTCGCGGCTATTTTGTCCAGCCGCTCCTTCAGCGTGTCGACCGTGTCGTTGTCGGCGATCTCGTCGGCGAGGTCGCGCACCAATTGCCCGACATTGGTCTCGCCCAGCATCGACGGCGTCTCGCGCACCGCGACGGCGCCGGGGCCGAAGCGCTCGATGCCGAGACCGAAGCGGGCCAGCGTTTCCGAATGCAGCGCAAGCCGCTCGGCATCCTCCTCCGGCAGGTCGATGATCTCGGGCAGAAGCAGCATCTGCGAGGGCACCGGGCGCGAGTGCAGCGCATTCTTCAGCGCCTCGTAGACCAGCCGTTCATGCGCCGCATGCTGGTCGACGATGATGAGCGAATCCCTGGTCTGGGCGACGATGTAGTTCTCATGCACCTGGGCGCGCGCCGCGCCCAGCACCGCGCCGAGCAGCGTCTCGGCCGCTTCATCCTGCCCTGCGCGTGCATCGGCGCTATGCTGCGGACCGGCATCGAAAGCCGCTTGCTCGTTTTCATGCAAGCCGCGCTGCTGGAAGCCCGCACCCTCGAAACCCATATCGAGCGGCCGCTGCGACGACCGGGCGGGATCGAAGCCGGACGGACCCGAGGCGCGGTAGGCCGCGTCGTAGCTGCGGTGGCCGTTTGCCGCTCCACCGTGGCCGTAGGATGCGGCCCCTGGCCGGAACGCCGCCATCATGCCGGCGGCCCCCGTGGTGGCGGCGCGGACGCCGGCATCGGCCAGTGCCTGTCGGATTGCCCCGACGATCAGTCCGCGCACAAGGCCGGGATCGCGGAAGCGCACATCGGCCTTGGCTGGATGAACATTGACGTCGACGATGGCCGGGTCGAGCGTCAGGAACAGCACCGTCACCGCATGGCGGTCGCGCGGCAGGACGTCGGCGTAGGCACCGCGTATGGCGCCGGCGATCAGTTTGTCGCGCACCGGGCGGCCGTTCACATAGGCATATTGCTGCAGCGCGTTGGCGCGGGTGAAGGACGGGATCGACACGTGGCCGGTCAGATGCACGCCTTCGCGCATCGCGTCGAGGGCAATAGAATTGTCCGGAAAGTCGGCGCCCATCACCTGGGCGACACGGCGCAGGCTGCCTTCCGCGCTGTCATCCGCCGCCGGCAATTCCAGCGTCGAGCGGTCCGAGCCGGCCAGCGTGAAGCGCACGGCGGGGAAGGCGATGGCGATGCGCTTGACCACATCGCTGGTGGCCGAGCTTTCGGCGCGCTCGCCCTTCATGAACTTTAATCGGGCCGGCGTTGCGAAGAACAGGTCGCGCACCTCGACCGTGGTGCCGCGATTGGCCGCCGCCGGCCTGACAGGCAGGACGCGGCCACCCTCGATGCCGATCTCGGCGGCGCTGTCACTTGCTGCCGTGCGCGAGCGGATCGAAAGTCGCGACACCGAGCCGATCGACGGCAGCGCTTCGCCGCGGAAGCCCAGCGAGCGGATGTCGTTGATATCCTCGGTGAGCTTGGAGGTGCAGTGTCGTGCGATCGCCAGCGCCAGCTCCCGTTCGGGAATGCCGGAGCCGTCATCGGTGACGCGGATCAGGTTCAGCCCACCGCCGGCTGTGACGATCTCGACGCGCGAAGCACCGGCATCGAGCGCATTCTCGACCAGTTCCTTGACCACGCTCGCCGGACGCTCGATGACTTCGCCGGCGGCGATCTGGTTGATCATCGTTTCGGAAAGCTGGCGGATGGGCATGGCGCCACTATAGGCGGATTCGACGCCGATGAGAAAGCATTCGATGTCGGCGGAATAGCGATGATGCTGGCGGGACAGCACCCCCCTCTGGCCTGCCGGCCATCTCCCCCGCAAGGAGGGAGATCGGATGTCGCCACGGCTTTCGCCAATCTGCAGCGCTGCAGGAAGGGTGGCGAGGCTGGAACTGCCAATCTCCCCACTTGCGGGGGAGATGTCCGGCAGGACAGAGGGGGGTGCTGTCCCGCCGACTTCCAAGGGACAGGGAGGCACTGCCCCTCACGCCTGAGCCGCCAGCCAGTCTCGCACCTTGCGGGCGTTGTCGCTGAGTTCCCGGTTCTTCGGCCAGACGACATAGAACGCCTTGCCGGTCTTCAGCACATGATCCGTCACCGGCACCAGCAAGCCCGACGCCAGCAACCGCTCGGCGAGGTGCCGCCAGCCGAGCGCGATGCCTTGGCCTTCCATGACGCCCTGAATCACCAGGCCGTAATCGTTGATGCGCAGGCCGCGCGCGGTATCGCTGAGATTGGCGCCCGCCGACTGGAACCATTCGTCCCAGCTGGCCGCCTCGCGATACGGCTCCTCCAGATGGATGAGGCGGTGCGTGGCCAGTTCGGCAGCGGATTTGGGCAGGCCGAACTTTGCCGCATAGCTGGTGCCGGCGACGGGAAATATCTCCTCGTCCGCCAGCGGCAACGAGTGATAGTCCGGCCAGTCCCGCGGCGCGCCGCCGCGCACGCCGAGCGGAATGCCTTCGGCGATGATGTCGAGGTCGCGGTCGGCGGTCTGGATACGCAGATCGATGCCCGGCAGTTCGTCGCGGAACTGCTGCAGGCGCGGCATCATCCAGAACGAACCGAACGCGGTCGAGGCGGCCAGCGTGACATGACCGCCGGTCGCCTGCAGGCGTAGATCCTCCGCCGATTTGCGGATATGCGAAAGCCCAAGCGAGACATCGGCATGGAAGCGCTCGCCGGCCTCGGTCAGGAGAACCTGGCGGTGGCGGCGCTGGAACAGCTTGGCGCTAAGCTGCTCTTCCAGCCCGCGCACGGCATAGGAGACGGCGGCCTGCGTCATGCCGAGCTCGCGGCCGGCGGCGGTGAAGCTCGAAAGCCGCCCGGCCGCCTCGAAGACGATCAGGCTGCCGGCCGAGGGCAGGAGGTGGCGCAGGCTTCGCATAAGCTGAGCTTATACAAGAGATCAGGATTTTCCAGCGTCACATCACCATTTTGTCGCGCTAGGCTCCTTCATGAGTGGAATGGAGTTGCCATGAACGCACCGGCCCCTGAAGTGACCGAACATGCCAACCGCCGCAGTGGCGGCCGCCTGGGGCGCAAGGCGCTGCGCGGAGCCCCCGTAACGTCGTTCCCGACCCTGGTCCGCCAGATCCCCGTCTACCAGATGGTCCCCGATGAGGCGGTCGAACTGATCCACGAGGAGTCGCTCTTGATCCTCGAAGAGGTGGGATGCGAATTCCGCGACGACGAGGCTATCGCGCTGTGGAAGGCGGCGGGCGCGGATGTCTCGGAAACTCGTGTGCGGATCGACCGGGCCCTGCTGATGGAACTGGTATCGAAGGTCCCGTCGGAGTTCACGCTCAATGCGAGGAATCCGCAGCGTACGGTGCGGGTGGGCGGCAACAATACCATCTTCGTGCCGATGTATGGCGCGCCCTATGTGCGTGACCTCGACAACAACAGGCGCTACGGCACGCTGGCCGACCTCAACAATTTCCACAAGCTCGCCTACATGGCGCCGGCGCTGCATTCATCGAGTTCGGTCATTTGCGAGCCGATGGAAATCGCGGTACCGAAGCGTCACCTCCACATCATCCATTCCGCGCTTAAGCATTCCGACAAGCCGTTCATGGGCATCGTCACGTCCAAGGAGCGGGCGGAAGACACGATGGCGATGGCGGGAATCGTGTTCGGCGAGGAGTATGTCCGCGACAATCCGGTCCTGGTGTCGATCACCAACTGCAATTCGCCGCTGGTGTGGGACGCCACCATGCTGGACGCGATGAAGGTCTATGCGCGAAGCAACCAGCCGCTGATCCTCGCACCCTTCGCACTGTGCGGCGCCTCGACTTCGGCGTCCGCCGTGGGCGCGGTTGCGCAGGTCAATGCGGAAGCGCTGGCGGGCGTCGCCTTCACGCAACTGCTGCGCCCAGGGTCGCCGCAGATCTACGGGCAGTTCATGGTCACGGTGGACATGAAGACCGGCGCTCCGATGGGCGGCACGCCCGAGGCGGCGCAGATGATGTATCTGATGGGAGCCTTGGCGCGGAAATACCGGCTGCCGTGGCGCACGTCCGGCTTTCATGTCGGGTCGAAGCTCAACGACGCCCAGGCGGGTTACGAGGCGAACATGCTGATGCATGCCGCCATCCTCGCCGGCGCCAACTATATCTGGCACTCCGCCGGGTGGCTCGAGGCCGGCCTGACCTGCGGCTATTCGAAATTCGCCACCGACTGCGAACAGCTCATCGGCTGGTACAAATATGCCGGCGGTCTGCCGTTCGACGATTTCAAGGAAGCGATGGCGGCCATCCGCGAGGTCGGACCGCAAGGCCATTTCCTCGGCACCCAGCATACGCTCGAACATTTCGAGTCCGCTTTCTTCATGCCCTCGATCATGGACTTCAATTCGTTCGAACAGTGGAAGGCGGAAGGGGCGAAGGACCACGACACGCGCGGCCGCGAGAAGGCGCGCAACATGCTGGCGGATTACGAGGAGCCGAAGCTCGACGAAGGCATCGCCGATGGCCTGATGGATTTCATCGCGCGGCGCGAGGAGAGGCTGCCGGACAGCGTCAGTTGACGCGAAGAACCAAGATCAAAGGGAACCAGACGGGAGGAAAAAATGGCATTCTTCAGAAGCAGTGGTGATCGCGTGCCGAGCGCTATCGAGGCAATGGCGATCGAAGCACGCGCGGGTCGTGTCGACCGGCGCGAGTTCCTGGCGCTGGCAAGCGCCTTCGGCGCATCGACGGCGCTTGCCTACGGCATGATCGGCCTTGCCGTGCCGGATCGGGCCTTGGCCGAAGAGCCGAAGAAAGGCGGAACGCTGCGCGTCTCGATGTCGGTGAAGGGGCAGAAGGATCCGCGCACCTACGACTGGGTTGAGCTGGCGAACATTTCGCGCTGCTGGCTGGAGCCGCTTGTCCGCTACACCAGGCAGTTCACCTTCGAGCCGGTCCTGCTCGAAAGCTGGGATATCAATGACGACGCCACCGAATATGTGCTGCATGTGCGCAAGGGCATCACATGGAACAACGGCGATGCCTTCAACGCCGATGACGTCGCTCACAATCTGACGCGCTGGTGCGAGAAGAATGTCGCCGGCAATTCCATGGCCGCCCGTGTCGGCGCGCTGATCGACGCAAAGACCGGCAAGGCCAGGGATGGCGCGATCACCAAGGTCGACGACAACACGGTCAAGCTGAAGCTAAGCGAACCAGACATTTCACTGATCCCGAATTTCACCGACTATCCGGCACTCGTCGTCCATCGCAACTTCGATGTCGACGGTGCCGATCCGATCAAGAAGCCGATCGGCACGGGCCCGTTCGAACTGGTCTCCTACGATGTCGGCCAGAAGGCGGTCGTCAAGCGTCGTGAGAATGGCAAATGGTGGGGTGGTGAAGCGCCGCTCGACAGCGTCGAGTTCATCGACTACGGCACCGATTTCAACGCCACCGTGAACGCGTTCGAATCCGGTGAGATCGACCTCAATTTCGAGTCGCCCGCCGATTTCATCGACATTCTCGACAAGATGGATCTGGTGAAATCGGAGGTGGCGACGGCGACGACGCTGGTTGCCCGCACCAACATCACTCACAAGCCCTATGACGACAAGCGGGTGCGCAACGCCCTGCAAATGGCCGTCGACAACAATGCGGTCCTCCAACTTGGTTACGCCGGGCGAGGCACCCCTGGTGAAAACCACCACGTTGCCCCGATCCATCCGGAATACTATCCGCTGCCCAAGAAGACACGCGACGCCGCCGGCGCCAAGAAGCTGATGGCGGAAGCCGGACAGGCTGACTTCGAGCATGAGCTGATCACCATCGAGGACGATTGGCAGAAGAATACCGGCGACGCCATTGCCGGCCAGCTGCGCGATGCCGGGATCAAGGTGAAGCGCACGGTGCTGCCGGGTTCGACCTTCTGGAACGACTGGACGAAATATCCCTATTCGATGACGATCTGGTACATGCGTCCGCTTGGCGTCCAGGTGCTGGCGCTCGGCTATCGCACCGGCGAGGCCTGGAATGAATCGGCATATTCCAACCCCGATTTCGACGCCAAGCTCAAGCAGGCGCTATCGCTCATCGACGTGGAGAAACGACGCGAGGTCATGAAGGATGTCGAGCAGATCCTGCAGGATTCGGGCGTCATTATTCAGCCATTCTGGCAGAAGCTCTACAGCCATCAGAACAAGAAGGTGAAGAACTATGGTGTCCACCAGACATTCGAGATGGACCTTCAAAACGTCTGGCTGGACGGCTGAAACAAGGCGCGGCAGGACTTCATGAGCCGCAAAAAAGCCGATATGCAGGATACGTGGTACTGATAGGCTCAAGCCATCAAAAGCCGGAGATTCTGCATGAGACTGACAGTGCTCGTTGCCGCCCTTTCGATAGCCCTGCCGGCCGCCGCCGTCGCCGGACCGGCATCCGACGTGGTGAAGTTCTTCTATGTCCCGGCGGTCAAGTTCGAGGCCGACGAACAATATCGGGACCGGTTCACCGAACCGGTGACGAAACTGTTCGAGCTGAACGACCAGGCAACGAAGAAGAACCCGGACCAGGTCGCCTGCATCGATTTCGATCCTGGTCTCGACGCCCAGGATTTCGATCAGAAAACCGTCTCGAAAACGCTGAAACTGTCTGAGAAGCTGGATGGCGATAACGCACAGGTCACGGCATCCTTCAGCCTGTTCTCCGAGGGCGATGATTCCAAACGTGAAATGCTCTGGTCGCTCAAGAAGATCGACGGCAAGTGGAAGATATCGGATATCGCTTCCAAGACCAGCGACTGGACGCTCAGTGCGCTGGAATGCATGGCCGGCCAGACGCCGGAGTGAAGCGATGGCCCATCGCCGGTTCCTGGCACTGTCGGGTGTGTGCCTGCTGGCGGCTCTGAGCGGCGCCGCCGCGCAAGGCCTGTTGGGTGCGCCGCCGGCAAACGCCCCGGCTGACACCGCGCCGGGCGACAGCGGGGCACCGCCCGCAAATGCACCCGGAACCGGGGTGGAACCGGCAACGCCGCCGGTTGGATGGTCGCCAGCCGAAGCCGCGCCGGCCGCACCGATCCAGCCGGGCTCGCCGACCGCTGTGGTGCGGCCGTTTTACGATCAGGTCGGGCTGGAGATCGATCCAGCCGAGCGCAGCCATTTCATCGATCCGGCCAAAACCGTGCTCGACAAGAGCGACGCCTTGCGCAAATCCGGGCAGGGCGAGTGCCTCGACCCCAACATGGCGCTCGACAATGCCGATTACGACAAGGCCGAGATCGACAAGAGCCTGAAGACGCTCGAGGCGATCAACGGCGACCAGGCCAAGGTCATCGTCGCCTTCGTCATATCGGGCAACCCGCACCGGCTGGAATGGAAATTCAAGAGGGTCGACGGCGACTGGAAGATATCGGACCTGCTGTCGGTGACCGGCGAATGGGCACTCAGCCAATATCAGTGCGAATGATGGGCGAGCTCAACCCCGCCCGCGATAGGGCGCCACCCCGGTGTCGGGCAGCCAGGCGCCTTCGGGCGGAGCGCCGGTTTGCCAGAACACATCGATCGGAATGCCGCCGCGTGGATACCAATAGCCGCCTATGCGCAACCACAGCGGCTTGGTTGCCGCCACGATGCGGCGGCCGATCATGACGGTGCAGTCTTCATGGAAGGCGCCATGGTTGCGAAACGAGGTCATGAACAGCTTGAGCGACTTCGATTCCACCAGAGCCGCATCGGGTGCGTAGTCGATGACGATATGGGCGAAGTCCGGCTGGCCGGTGACGGGGCACAGCGAGGTGAATTCCGGACAGGTGAAGCGCACGATCGCCGGCGGTCCGTCACCACGCGAAAACGGTACGGTCTCCAGGGCCGCTGCTTCGGGGCTTTGTGGCGTCTCGACGTGCGCGCCGAGCTGGGTGAGAGTTTTGGTGTCGATCATGGGCGCAATCCTTGTCGCATGCGCCCGGAGTGCGTGCGGGACGACATGCTTGAAAACGAATTTTGCCGCTCATTAGCACAATTTGAAACCGCAGGAAGACGATGACCAGCAACGATCCGCTTCTCCAGCCCTACCAGCTCAAACATTTGACGCTGAAGAACCGGGTCATGTCGACCAGCCATGAGCCGGCCTATTCCGAGGACGGCATGCCGAAACAGCGCTACCGGCTCTACCATGCAGAGAAGGCCAAGGGCGGCATGGCGCTGACCATGACCGCCGGCTCGGCGATCGTCTCGCGCGACAGCCCGGCCGCCTTCGGCAATCTGCATGTCTATGACGACAGGATCGTGCCGTGGCTGGCCGAGCTCGCCGACGCCTGCCACGAGCACGACTGCAAGGTGATGATCCAGATCACCCATCTCGGCCGCCGTACCGGCTGGAACAAGGCCGACTGGCTGCCGGTGCTCTCGGCCTCGCCGGTGCGTGAGCCGGCGCATCGCGCATTCCCGAAGACGATCGAGGACTGGGACATCGAGCGCATCGTCGCCGACTATGCTTCAGCCGCCCAGCGCTGCGAGGCCGCCGGCCTCGACGGCATCGAGTTCGAATCCTACGGCCATCTGATGGACGGCTTCTGGTCGCCGGCCACCAATCATCGCGACGACGAATTCGGCGGCTCGCTGGACAACCGCCTGCGCTTCACCAACATGGTGCTCGATGCCGTGCGGGCGGCCGTCGGCGACAAATTCGTCGTCGGCATCCGCATGGTCGCCGACGAAGATTTCGAAAAAGGCCTGTCGAAGGCGGAGGGGATCGAAATCGCCAGGCGGCTGGCGGACTCCGGCAAGGTCGATTTCCTCAACATCATTCGTGGCTCGATCGAGAGCGATGCGGCGCTGACCAAGGTCATCCCGGTAACCGGCATGCGCTCTTCGCCGCATCTCGATTTCGCCGGAGAGGTGAGGGCGGCGACGAAATTTCCGACCTTCCATGCGGCGCGCATATCCGACGTCGCCACCGCACGCCACGCCATCGCCACCGGCAAGCTCGACATGGTCGGCATGACCCGCGCCCATATCGCCGATCCGCACATCATCAAAAAGGTGATGGAGGGGCGCGAGCATGAGATCCGCCCGTGCGTGGGCGCCACCTATTGTCTCGACCGCATCTATGAGGGCGGCGAAGCGCTTTGCGTCCACAATGCCGCGACCGGCCGCGAGGCCGAAATCCCGCATATCATCGTCAAGACCGAAGGACCGAAGCAGAAAATCGTGGTCGTCGGAGCCGGCGCCGGCGGGCTGGAGGTTGCGCGGGTCGCGGCCGAGCGCGGCCACAAGGTGATGGTGCTTGAAGCATCGAGCCAGGCCGGCGGCCAAGTGCGATTGGCGACGCAGAACCCGCGCCGCAAGGAACTGATCGGTATCATCGACTGGCGGCTGGCTGAACTCGACCGGCTCGGCGTCGAGATCCGCTACGACACTTGGGCGGAAAAAGACGATGTCCTGGCGCTGTCGCCCGATGTGGTGGTGGTCGCTACCGGCGGCCTGCCGCAGAACCCGCCGCTGACGGCCGGCGACAACCTTGTCACCTCGAGTTGGGACATCATGGCCAGCAGCGTCAAGCCGGCCGAAAATGTGCTGCTCTATGACGACAATGGCGGCCATCAGGGCATGGGCGCCGCCGAACTGATCGCCAATGCCGGCTCGAAACTCGAGCTTGTATCGCCGGAGCGTTTCTTTGCCCCGGAAATGGGCGGCATGAACCATGTGCCCTATATCAGGGCCTTTCAGGAAAAGGGCGTCACCATCACCATCAACACGCGGCTGCGTTCGGTGCGGCGCGAGGGCAATCAGCTGATCGCAGAGCTGGCTTCGGATTTCGCCGATGGCTGGCGCGGCGAGCGCAGGGTCGACCAGGTGGTGGTCGAGCACGGTACGCTGCCGCTCGACGATCTCTACCTCTCGCTGAAGCCGCTGTCGAAGAATGGCGGTGCGGTCGACTACGAGCGGCTGGTGAGCGGTGGCGACATCTTTCCCAAGCGCAATCCAGAAGGCGGCTTCGTGCTGTTCCGCATCGGCGACGCGGTCGCCTCGCGCAACATCCATGCCGCCATCTATGACGGCATCAGGTTCGGCTTGCGGATCTGAAATTAGACGAGGATCGGTAGCGCGCGGCCGGACCTGCGTACGAGAGCCCGTGTACTTCGGTCTGACCGCGCGCCCGCACGTCATTGGCTCGTCGCCAGATAACGTACGATTCTGCGAGCTTGTGCTGCGTGGCGGCGCTCAAAACATTCTGGCGGTGGCCATGCACAGCACGGTCAGCACCAGCAGCCCCCCTGCGATGCGCTCGCCTCTTGTCATCTTCGCGCGCAACTGGCTTTCCGTTGCCGCATCGGCACCGGCAAGCTGCCTGCTGGCTGAGCCCACCAGCGCGCCTTGCACGCCGGCGGCGATCAGGGCCGTCACGATGCCCAGCGCCAGCACCTTCTCCATCGAGCCGAAAACGCCCTCGTGAAAGAAATACCAGAGCAGTATGCCGGTCAGGAAAACCAGACCGGCAGCGCCCATTTGCGGCCGGAAGAACCGTTCCGCCCGGATGTCCGGGTCACAGCCGACCGCGATCGTCGTACCCGCCCAGAATACACCTGCCATGACATGAAGGCCGATAACGACGATGTAGACATATTGCATGACCGGATTTCCTCTTTAGCCCGCCATCTCTCGGTAATTAGATATCAAATGGTTAGATGTCAATGTATAAGTCGCGCCAGTTCCATCCGTGCATGACACCGTCTAGTGTCCTGCAATGACACCCTTCGAACGCCCGCCAGTCGGCATGAATCTCGGACGAACCGCCAAGCTGGTTGCCCAGGCCTTCGACGCTGCCCTGGTCGAGGCCGGTGGCACGCTGCCGGTCTGGCTCACTCTGCTGTCGGTCAAGTCGAGCAAGCTTGCCAATCAGCGTGAACTCGCCGGCATGATCGGCATCCAAGGCGCGACGTTGACCCACCATCTCAACGCGATGGAGGCGCAGGGCCTGCTGACGCGCCGCCGTGATCCCGTCAACCGCCGGGTTCATCTGGTCGAACTGACCGCGGCCGGAGAAGCGATGTTCGAGACATTACGAAAGGCCGCGTTGTCTTTTGACAAGCGGCTGCGGGTCGGACTGTCCGACGAGCGGCTGGCGGAGTTCGCGCAGGTGCTGGCCGTGTTGCGGGCGAATGTGGGATGATCTTGGGGGGATCGACAGGCCTTGTTTGATCCGAGTTGCTCTGCTATATGACCACTCTAGTCATTTTGGAGCAAGCTATGCGCGAGATTCAGTTGAAGGATGCCAAGGCAACACTTTCAGCGGTGGTCGATCAAGCCGTCGCCGGGACGCCTGCCGTCATCACCCGTCACGGGCGCAAGCAGGCTGTCATTCTGTCTTTCGAAGACTATGAAAGGCTTTCGCGCGTGCCAAGTTTTGGACAATTGTTGGCGGCCTTCCCTGGTGACCTTGGCGATATTCCGCCTCGTTCCCGCAAACCGGCTCGCAAGGTCGCGTTGTAACGCGGTCGATGTTTCTGCTGGATACCAATATCATCTCGGCAATGGCGCCGTCCAAGAAAGCGGATCGGCATGCATTGGCGACTTGGCTCGACCAGGCGAGCAACCATCTGTTCCTGTCCGTTGTCACCGCATCCGAAGTTGCCGCTGGAATAGCGAAGGCCGAACGTGAGGGTGCGACAACAAAGGCGAACTCGCTGCGCGGCTGGTGGCAAGCGGTTCAGCACCTTTATGGAGAAAGAGTGCTTCCCTTCGATTTGCGCGCCGCGCATGCTGCGGGACTAATCCTGGATCGGGCGAGGGCGCACCGGCCTGGGTTTGAAGACATAGCGATCGCTGCCACAGCCGAGGTCCATGGTTTAACGATACTGACGGACAACGAGCGTCATTTCGCGCCACTTGGTGTGCCAATGCTCAATCCGCTGAAGAGCTTGCCGTCTTTGCCGGCTCAGTCGTCGTAGCCCTGGATTGTCCCAAAAGTGTAATGGCGCAGCTTCAGCGCGGCGATCAAATTGGTCAGCTTCGTCTTGCCGTCGAAGCCGTCCTGGAACATCTCGTCATGCATCAGCAGGATCAGCTTGCCGGGCTTGACGAAGCGGCCATAGCCGAACAGGTGATCGATCTCGCTGACCAGATGATCGACGCTCTGCACCGGCTCGCCGTTGTCCTTGTGCACCCATTCATGGTCCCAGCCGTAGAGATAGAAGCCTGAGGCCGCGACAAACTCGTAATCGGGCTCTTCACGCCCCTCCTGGGCGAGGCCAAGCGAAGTGTCGTTCTTCGACATGGAGGGCAGCCTGAACACGTCGCGCCCCGGCAGTCTTGCATGCACCAGGGGCTTCAACCCGAGCACCGCGTTTGCCCGTACCATGTCGGCGACGACACCTTCGGTGTCGCCGTAAAAATGCCGGTAGTGATTGTAGGCATGGCTGTAGCTGTGGTTGCCGAGCGTCACCAGAGGAAGCTGCCTGGCACGCTGGACGAGCGCTCTGTTGGCGGCGCTAGCCTGTGCGTGCATGCCGACCATGAATAGGGTTGCAGGAACCTGCTCGGCTTCCAGCACATCGAGGATGTTGCTTGTGCCGTTCAGCGGCCCATCGTCGAAGGTAAGATAGATTATGCGATCGGCCCCTTGGGCGGGAACCGCAAAAATCAAAAGCGCCGCCAGCACATACCGAAACGGTGTCATCGGCCCCGATATCCGGTTGCGATCACGACAAGGCCGCCATGTCCACAACGGCTTGTCAAGGCGAGCCGGTGCATGTCGCCCAAAAGTGCGCAGCGGTTTTGGGCGACATGCACAAACAAAAAGGCAAACCTATGCCAGGCTTCCTTGCAGCACCGTCAGCTTGGCCTTCTTGGGCATGCGGGCGGTCAGCCATTCCAGCGCCTTGTCGTGCGGCATCGGGAAGGCGATGGAGTAGCCCTGCACCTGGTCGCAGCCGATCGCCATCAGCGAATTGAGCTCGGCCTCGGTTTCGGCGCCCTCTGCGACGATCGAGATGCCAAGGCCACGCGCCAGCTCGGTGATGGCGCGGACGATCTTCGAGTTGTCGCCATTCTCATGGATGTTCTGGACGAAGCGGCGATCGATCTTCAGCCGGTCGATCTCGTTCGGGTTGACATGGCTGAGCGAAGCATAGCCGGTGCCGAAATCATCGAGTTCAAGATGGACGCCGGCTGCCCGGATGTGCCGCAGCTTGGCCGCGATGCCCGTCTTTTCGTCATCGAGGATGACGGATTCGACGATTTCCAGCGACAGTTTCTGCGGCGGCAGCCCGGCCTTTTCCAGCGTCTCGAACAAGAACGCATCGAAGTCGTGCTCGCGCAGCTCGGTGCCGGAAACATTGACGGCAAGCCGTCCGAAGGCAATGCCGGCGCGATTCCATTCGGCCGCCTCGTTGATCGCCTTGGTGATGACGATGCGACCGATCTCGGGCATGAAGCCGCATTTCTCGGCGACCGGAATGAACTCGCCGGGCGGGATCATGCCGCGCTCCGCATGGTTCCAGCGCACCAGCGCCTCGATGCCGCTGATCGTGCCGTTGGTCAGCGAAACCTGCGGCTGGAAATAGACCTGGAACGCCCGCTCGGCGATGGCGACCTTGATGTCGTGCTCGAGCTGCTTGCGATAGTCGAGTTCGCGGCGCAACTCCTCGGAGAAGAACGAGAAGTTGCCGCCGCCAAGCTTCTTGGCTGAGTACAGCGCCAGATCGGCGTGCACCAGCAGGTCCTGGGCATTGTCGGCGTCGATCGGGTAGACGGCGATGCCGGCGCTGGCGCCTGGGAGAATGGTCGTGCCCTGGAAGACGATCGGCTCGTTGATGTGTGCCAGGATGCGCCGCGCCAGCATATTGATGTCTTCGGTGCCGCCGGCGCCGCCGAGGATCATGACGAACTCGTCGCCGCCCAGGCGCACGCACAGATCCGACGCCCGGCAGGAATCGCGCATGCGCTGTGCCGTGACGACCAGCACATAGTCGCCGGCGGCGTGGCCGAGCGTATCGTTGATCTGCTTGAATCGGTCGAGATCGAGCTGGACGACGGCAAGGCGTTCGCGACGCCGGTGCGTGCCCTTGATCAGCGTGTCGAAATGATCGGTCAGGAACGTGCGGTTGTGCAGGCCGGTGAGGCCGTCATGCACCGCGATAAAGGCCATGGAATTGCGCGCGTCGATCAATTCATGCGTCTTGCGCAGGATGGCGTTCGACATCGGCCTGAAGATGAACAGCGCCACCAGTATGATGACGCCGATTGTGGCGTAGAACAGCGTGCGGTGGAGAGCGAGCAGCTTCTCGGAGCGGTCGTCGGCGTCGGCAGTGATGCGCTGGCCAAGCGCGGCATAGCCCGACAAGGTCGCGTTGGCGACAGACGCGTCGAGATTGACGCGTTCGCCGCCGCCCTTGTAACCGCCATTGCCGCTGAATTGCGATTCATAGGCCGAGATCAGGCGTTCGCCATTGGCGATCAGCCCGACCGAGAAATAGTCGAGGTGGAAGGGCTTGGCGAAAAGGACGCTTTCGATCGACTTCGGGTCGAGCTTGGCCGGCGATTGCGGATCGGCTCCCGTCTGATCGAGCAGCAGGTCGTAGTTCGTCTCGAACTCCGCCGTTGCCTGCTTGAGCGCGCTGACCAGCGCCGGTTGCTTGTCGCGTGAACCGGCACCCGTTGCGCTGGCAAGGAAGACGATGCGCTGCGACAGCGTCTTTTGCGTGCTGACGATGTCGAGCAAGGTGTGGTTGTGCTGCTGGGTGGCCATCATCTGCTGCAGCAGGATGAAGGAGGCTATCACCATGGCCGCAATGATCAGCAGGGCCAGCCAATAGCCAGCCTTGATCAGCAGTATGAGCTTGCCTGAAACGGTTTGCACCGGCTGCTGCGACATTTTCGGGGGCGGCCCTCTCGCCTACGGATTCTTGCCTAAAGATTCTTGTATGAGCACCATTGAACTGCAAACGTTAACAGGACCGGAAATCGACGGCTGCCCGGCGAGGGGCGGCTGTCGAAACATCGCGAAATGGTTATCGGCTCGTTTAGCGCCATACCGGCATTTGAGCGGTCATCGGCCAGAACCCTTTGTCGTGGTGTCGTTCCTGGGCCGCATGATGATCGACACCGGGGCCGCATCGTGCTGCTTGCCACCGGTCCGGTCGTTTTTGCGATGGATTTTTCGCGCGGACGAGACGACAGTCAGCCCACATCAACGAGGCCGACCATGACCGCAGCATTCCTCTCCCACATCGACAGCGAACTCGTGGGGCTCAAATCGGCAGGCCTCTACAAGTCGGAGCGGGTGATCACTTCGACGCAGTCGGCCGAGATCGAGGTTGGCGGCGACAAGGTGCTGAATTTCTGTGCCAACAACTATCTCGGCCTCGCCGATAGCGCCGATTTGCGCAATGCTGCCAAGCAGGCGCTCGACCGCTATGGCTACGGGATGGCATCGGTGCGCTTTATCTGCGGCACGCAGGAAGAGCACAAGCAGCTCGAATCCACGATTTCCTCTTTCCTAGGCATGGAAGACACCATCCTCTACGGCTCCTGTTTCGATGCCAATGGCGGCCTGTTCGAGACGCTGCTGGGCGAGGAAGACGCCATTATCTCGGATGCCTTGAATCATGCCTCGATCATCGATGGCGTGAGGTTGTCGAAGGCCAAACGTTTCCGCTACGCCAACAACGATATGGCCGATCTCGAGGCGCGACTGAAAGAAGCCCGGGACTGCCGCTTCCGGTTGATCGCCACCGACGGCGTGTTTTCGATGGATGGCATCATCGCCAATCTCAGGGGTGTCTGCGACCTCGCCGAGAAATACGACGCCATGGTGATGGTCGACGACAGCCATGCCGTCGGCTTCGTCGGCCAGAACGGCCGCGGCTCGGCCGAGCATTGCGGCGTCGAGGGCAGGGTCGACATCATCACCGGGACGCTCGGCAAGGCGCTCGGCGGCGCGTCGGGCGGTTATACATCAGGCAAGAGCCAGGTGGTCGACTGGCTGCGCCAGCGCTCGCGGCCCTACCTCTTCTCCAACACGCTGATGCCGGCGATCGCCGGCGCTTCGATCAAGGTGTTCGAACTGATCAAGGACGGCGATGGGCTGCGCGACAAACTCTACGACAATGCGGCGCGCTTCCGATCGCAGATGGGCAAACTCGGCTTCACGCTGGCCGGAGCCGATCATCCGATCATCCCGGTGATGCTGGGTGATGCCAGCCTGGCGCAGGAGATGGCGGCGCGCATGCTGAAGCGCGGCATCTATGTCATCGGCTTCTCCTTCCCGGTGGTGCCGAAAGGGCAGGCCCGCATCCGCACGCAGATGTCGGCGGCCCATTCCAGCGCCGATATCGACCGCGCGGTGGAAGCGTTTGCCGCCGTCGGGCGCGAACTCGGCGTCATTTCCTGACAGGCCAGAATCGAAAAGCGATTCCGGATCAAGATATTCAAGGGACAAAAGCATGTCGAACATGATGAAGGCGCTGGTGAAGGCCAAGGCCGAACCGGGCATCTGGATGGAAGAGGTGCCGGTGCCGGAAATCGGCCCCAACGACGTGCTGATCAAGATCAAGAAGACGGCGATCTGCGGCACCGACGTGCATATCTACAATTGGGACCAGTGGGCGCAAAAGACGGTGCCGGTGCCGATGGTCACCGGCCATGAATTCGTCGGCACCGTTGCCGATTTCGGCGCTGCGGTCACCGAATACAAGGTTGGCCAGCGCGTGTCGGGCGAAGGCCACATCGTCTGCGGTCATTGCCGCAACTGCCGGGCGGGCAGGGGACATCTGTGCCGCAACACGCTCGGCGTCGGGGTCAACCGTCCGGGCGCCTTCGGCGAGTATCTGGCGATCCCGCAGCACAATGTCGTGCCGATCCCCGATGATGTGCCCGACGAGATCGCCGCCATCTTCGATCCCTTGGGCAATGCCGTCCACACCGCGTTGTCCTTTGATCTGGTCGGCGAGGACGTGCTGGTCACGGGCGCTGGGCCGATCGGCATCATGGGCGCGCTCGTCGCCCAATGCGTCGGCGCGCGCAAAGTGGTCATCACCGACATCAACCCGGTGCGGCTGGCGCTGGCCAAGAAACTCGGCGTCCAGCACGTCGTCGACGCCTCGAAGGAAAAGCTGCGCGACGTCATGCCGGCGCTTGGCATGACCGAAGGCTTTGACGTCGGCCTCGAAATGTCGGGCGCCGCCCCCGCCTTCCGCGACATGATCGACACCATGAACAATGGCGGCAAGATCGCCATTCTGGGCATCGCGCCGACCGGCTTCGAGATCAACTGGAACAAGGTCATCTTCAAGATGCTGCATCTCAAGGGCATCTACGGCCGCGAGATGTTCGAAACCTGGTACAAGATGATCGCGCTTGTGCAGGGCCCGCTGGATGTCTCCGGCCTCATCACGCACCGCATCGGCATCGACGACTTTCAGGCCGGCTTCGATGCGATGCGCAGCGGCAGTTCCGGCAAGGTGGTGATGGACTGGTAGATGCCGCCGCCCTACCGCAGAATTCTGTTTTTCATCAGCCATTTCACGGAGCGGGGCCACGCGTAGTTCGCACCCATGCGAAGATCGGTAAACCCCTCCGAAACATGTCTCCCGGTTTCGGCGTCAAGGATGCGAATGAACATAGTATGTTCTGTTCGGTTGACGCGCGTTACGACGCCAAGCAAGGCAAGCGACGCGCCGTGCTCCTTGGCAATCGGGCCTTCACAACCAGCGCAGTTGCGCAATCCGTGCGGCGCAGCAGCCTGTGTATCCCTCGCCGGCACATCAATTACTGTAAAACGCCCAGACTTGGAGAGCATGTCCCTCGCAACTTGTGCCGATTCCGACAGATAGCGCCTGTCATATTCATCCGGGGGAATTATTCCCGCCCCGGCGCTCTTATCCTCCAATTCGAAAGGGAACACTTCAATCGACATCGGCTTTGTCTGCTGGGCCTGCGCAAATGTGCAGGTGCCTACAAGCAGCGTCACCAGGACACTTAATGTGCGAATGCTCATCGTAGTCCTCCCGTCGGTGTGATGGGCATTATACGCGGCCTGACAACGCAAATCACGATCAAATCGAAGGCAATGCTATGTTTTGGGTGTGGTGGGAGCTCCGACGCAGTCTCGCTCGAACTCCGTCGTTCAGAGTGATTGGCTTGATCTTGGACTAGCTCGGGACCAGGCTGGTCTCCAATGCAGCCAGCCCGCTGGTGATCGCCGCGCGCTCTTCAGCACTGAGTCTTGCCAGCAAATCCCGTTCGAACGCCTTTGCCAGCGGCACCATCTCGCGATAGGCGGCAAGCCCCGCTCCGGTCAGCGTCAGATGTTCGATACGGCGGTCTTTTTCGTCCGGTTTTCGCGTCAGCCAGCGACACCGTTCGAGTTCGGCGACAGCGCGCGAAACCTTTGTCTTGTGCATGGCCGACTGTTCGCCCAGCGCCGTCGCCGTCATCGTGCCACGCTGTCCGAGCCCGGCCAGCGTGCGCCATTCGGGACGCGTGAGGCCGTGACGATCCTTGTATATCCTCGAGAATTCCCGGCTGACCGCGTCGGCAAGCCGGTAGAGCCGGTAGGGCAGGAAATTTTCCAGATTGAGAATTTCAGGCGCGTCGGACGCTTCGCTCTTGATCACCATTTTTCAAAGCCGCCATTGATGGTTACATTTTCAATGGTTACAAATGAAACCAGTTTGGTCAATTGATATCCATTTCGGGAGGAAGCAATGGCCTTTTCCTATATGCCGGGCTTCGGCAACGACTTCGAAACCGAGACGCTGCCCGGCTCGCTGCCGCAGGGACGGAATTCGCCGCAGCGGCCGGCCTACGGTCTTTACGCCGAACAGCTTTCCGGCTCTCCCTTCACTGCGCCGCGCGGCACCAATGAGCGCTCCTGGCTGTACCGCATCCGACCGAGCGTCAAGCACACTGGGCGTTTCAAGGCGGCCAGCTATCCCTTGTGGAAGACCGCTCCCAATGTCGGCGATCATGAACTGGCGCTTGGCCAGTATCGCTGGAATCCGGTGCCGATGCCGAAGGAGCCGACCGATTTTATCAAGGGCATGCGCAGCATCACCACATCAGGCGATGTGCTCGGGCAGACCGGCATGGCAGCCCATGTCTATGTCGCCAACCGCTCGATGGCGGACGATCATTTCTTCAACGCCGACGGCGAGTTGCTGGTCGTGCCGCAGGTCGGCGCCTTGCGCTTCGTCACCGAGATGGGCGTCATAGAGCTTCGGCCCGGCGAGATCGCCGTGCTGCCACGCGGTCTGGTCTTCAAGGTCGAGCTGGTCGACAAGGAAGTGCGCGGCTATGTCTGCGAAAACTACGGTGCCAAGCTGACGCTGCCCGACCGTGGCCCGATCGGCGCCAATTGCCTGGCCAATCCGCGCGATTTCAAGACGCCTTGCGCCTGGTTCGAGGAGAAGGAAACGCCTTGCCGGCTGACGGTGAAATGGTGCGGCAATTTCCATGTCACCGAGATCGGCCATTCGCCGCTCGACGTCGTTGCCTGGCACGGCAACTACGCGCCCTACAAATATGATCTGGCGACCTTTTCGCCGGTCGGAGCGCTGCTGTTCGACCATCCCGACCCGTCCATCTTCACGGTGCTGACCGCACCGAGCGGCGAGGAGGGTACCGCCAACATCGACTTCGTCATCTTCCCGCCGCGCTGGCTGGTGGCCGAAGATACGTTCCGGCCGCCCTGGTATCACCGCAACATCATGAGCGAGTTCATGGGCCTGATCCATGGCCAGTACGACGCCAAGGAAGAAGGCTTTGTGCCCGGCGGCATCAGCCTGCACAATCTGATGCTGGCCCATGGGCCGGATGCGCCTGGCTTCGAAAAGGCCTCGCGCGCGGACCTGAAACCGGTCAAGCTCGACAACACCATGGCGTTCATGTTCGAGACCCGATTTCCGCAGATGCTGACCCGCTACGGCGCCGAACTCGAAACCCGGCAGGACAATTACATCGACTGCTGGGCGGATCTGAAGAAGCGTTTCAACGGCACGCCCGAGGGCGACTGGTCTTGAGCACCGAGCCAATGCCGGATCGGCTGGTGCTTCTTGGCTCGAAGGGCGGCCCGGCACTGCGGCCGGGTGGCCCATGGCCAAGTTCGTCGCTGCTGCAGATCGGCGGCCGCAGCATCGTCGTCGACTGCGGACTTGGCGTCACGCGTGGTCTGGTCAACGCGGGTGTCAGCCTGAAGGGACTCGACCTGATCTTCATCACGCATCTGCACTCCGACCATGTGCTGGAACTGGGGCCGCTGATCCACACCGCCTGGACGGCGGGTCTGGCGGCGCCGGTCCACGTGTTCGGTCCGCCCGGCACGGATCATTATTGGCAGCGCTTTTGCCAGGCGATGGACTTCGACATCGAAATCCGCGTCGTCGACGAGGGCCGGCCGGATATTCGAGACCTGGTTTCGATCGTCGAATTCGGCGAAGGCCAGGTGCTCGAGCAGGGCGGCTTGACGGTTTCGGCGCTGCGCGTCGAGCATCCGCCGGTGACCGACTGTTTTGCCCTGCGCTTCGAACACGGCGGGAAAAGCGTGGTGTTCTCCGCTGACACGGCCTTCTTTCCGCCGCTCACCGAATTCGCCCGGAGTGCGGATATCCTCGTCCATGAAGCCATGCTGGAGGAAGGCATCGAGCGGCTGGTGGCCAGGACCGGCAATGGCGCGCGGCTGAAAGAGCATCTGCTTGCCAGCCACAGCTTTGCCGAAGAGGCCGGCAGCATCGCCAGCGATGCCGGGGTGAAGAGACTGGTGCTCAATCACCTCATTCCAGCCGACGATCCCGGGATCGGCGAGGCCGACTGGACTGCCGCTGTCAGGAAAACATGGGCTGGCGACTTGACGATCGCCCGCGACGGCCTTGTTGTGGGCTTAAGCAGCGGGAAAGCTGCACAAGGAGAGGAAATCGCATGAAGCTTGCCACATTGAAGGACGGGACGCGCGACGGAAAACTCGTCGTCGTCTCGCGCGACCTGACACGCTTCACCGACGCCTCGTTCCTGGTGCGCACGCTGCAGGCGGCGCTCGACGACTGGCGCCGCATCGCCCCGCATCTCGCGACAATAGCGGAATCGCTTGAGAACAATGCGATGCCGGCGGAGCGCTTCCACGAGCATGACGCCCACTCGCCGCTGCCGCGCGCCTATCAATGGGCCGACGGCTCGGCTTACGTGAACCATGTCGAGCTGGTGCGCAAAGCGCGCGGCGCCGAGATGCCGGCGAGCTTCTGGACCGACCCGCTGATCTACCAGGGCGGCTCGGACGCCTTCATTCCGCCACGTGACCCGATCCGCATGGCTGACGAAGGCTTCGGCATCGACATGGAGGGCGAGGTCGCCGTCATTGTCGACGACGTGCCGATGGGCGCCACTCTCGAAGAAGCGCGCGCTGCGATCCGGCTGGTCATGCTGGTCAATGACGTCACGCTGCGCGCGCTCACCGGACCGGAACTGGCGAAGGGGTTTGGTTTTTTCCAGTCAAAGCCGTCCTCGGCGTTTTCGCCGGTCGCGGTCACGCCGAACGAACTGGGTGACGCCTGGGACGGCGGCAAGGTCAGCCTGCCGTTGCTCGCCGACCTCAACGGTAAGCCGTTCGGCCGGGCCAATGCCGGTGTCGACATGACCTTCGATTTTCCGGCGCTGATCGTTCACGCTGCCAAGACCAGGCCGCTTGCCGCCGGCACGATCATCGGTTCCGGCACCGTTTCCAACAAGCTCGACGGCGGGCCGGGCAAACCTGTCTCGGCCGGCGGCGCCGGCTATTCCTGCATCGCCGAACTGCGCATGATCGAGACCATCGTGTCAGGCGAAGCCCAAACGCCGTTCCTGCGCTTCGGCGACACGGTACGCATCGAGATGAGGGACAAGGCCGGGCATTCGATTTTCGGCGCCATCGAGCAGAAGGTCGAGAAATACGAGAGGTAAGGGAATGACGGGGGTCTATCTGCTGGCCGGTGTCTGGGCACTCGCCATACTGGCGGTCTTCATCCAGGCGATCCGGCTGAGTTACCGCATCGAGGCGCGCTCGCCTGACCTGACCAACCGCAGCGGCTTTCCGCGCAAGGCGATGATGTTGCACACCATCACCAACATGAAAGTCGCCCGGGATGAGGAGACGCAAGCCATGCGTCGGCGCATGAACCGGCTGCTGCTGATCGTTCTTGCGGGATTTGCAGCTATGTGGGCGGGCTTGTATCTGGTGCGGGCAGGGGGCTGATCTCGTGAACCTGCTTGACCATCTGCGCCGTATGGCCGGCAACAATCTGTGGTCGAACGACCGGCTCTACCGCGCGGTGCTGTCCCTCCAGCCCGGTGAGTTCGAGGCCGAACGCACCAGCTTCTTTCCGTCGATCAAGGCAACTCTCAACCACATCCTTGCGGTCGATCTTCTCTATCTCGATTTTCTCGAAGAGGGTGGTCTCGGTGCTGCCGCCCATGACGACTTCGTGCCCCTCGACGAGCCGGCGGCGTTGTTTGCCGCGCAGGTCGCAGCCGACCGGCGGCTGATCGCCTTTTGCGATAGGCTGTCGGCCGACGATCTCGATCGCCGCGTCATCACCGACCGGCGCGAGGACGGCATGATCCCCGAGCGCATCGGCGATATCCTCGCCCATGTCTTTCTGCACGACATCCATCACCGCGGCCAGGTGCACGCCATGCTGTCCGGCACGTCGGTCAAGCCGCCGCAACTGGACGAGTTCTTGCTCGATTATGATTTGAAGCTGAGACAAGTGGAGGTTGAGCGGCTGGGTTTGTGAGACCAATTGCTTGGCCGATCATGCCACAGCGACACCGTAACGGGCGAAATGCGGGTCGGATGTCAAGATGGTCAGGTTCTCTACTTGCGCCTGCGCGATCAGCAGTCTGTCGAATGGATCACCATGATGGTGGGGTAGGCTGCTGACGGCGTTCGCATGCTGCAAAGTGACGGCAAGTGGCTGAAATTGCATTCTGGGAAGCAGCGTTGGCAGATCGTCCGGCGCGTTGAGTTTTCCGATTGAGCGTTTGATGGCAATTTCCCAGACGCTTGCCGCGCTCGCGAACACCACCGCTTCCGAAGCCAAGATAGCGCGGTGGTGCTGGCTGAGACGTGGATCGTCTGAAATCGACCACAGGATGATATGCGTGTCGGCGAGAAACGGGCCGACCGTCATTTCACGTACTCGTCCCATTCGGGACCGAGTTCATCAAAATCGTCCGCAATCCAAATCTTGCCCTTCAAGGCGCCAATACGCGGCAGTGGTTCGGCCGCTGCCGGCGGTACGATGCGCGCGGCCACCTTGCCGTGGCGTGTGAGAACGATCTCCTCGCCGGCTTCCGCGCGGCTGACGAGTTCCGACAATTTGGCCTTGGCCTCGGCGATGGAAACATTCATAGCGCGATCCGTATGACCATAATTTAGGTCATAATTGGTCGCGCCGCAAGAAGCCCGGTTCGAATCTACTACTCCGCAGCCTGAACCTTGATCACCCCGCGCTTGATCTGGTCCTGCTCGATCGATTCGAACAGCGCGCGGAAGTTGCCCTCGCCAAAACCTTCGTCGCCCTTGCGCTGGATGAACTCGAAAAAGATCGGGCCGATCACGGTCTTCGAAAAGATCTGCAGCAGGATCTTGGTCGTGCCGCCGTCGACCACGCCTTCGCCGTCGATCAGGATACCGTGCTTCTTCATCCGCTCGATCGGTTCGTCATGGCCATTCACGCGGTCATACGACATGTCGTAGTAGGTCTCCGGAGGGCCGGGCATGAACTTCAGGCCGTTCTCGGCCAACCTGTCGGTGGCGGCGTAGATCTCGTCGGTGCCGACAGCGATGTGCTGAATGCCCTCGCCATTGTACTTCTTCAGGTATTCGGCGATCTGGCTAGTCTCGTCCTTGGACTCGTTCAGCGGAATGCGGATCTTGCCGCAGGGCGAGGTGATGGCGCGGCTCACCAGGCCGGTGATCTTGCCGTCGATGTCGAAGAAATGGATCTGTTTGAAGCCGAACAGATTGCGGTAGAAATCCCACCACTTGTCCATCTGGCCGCGATAGACATTGTGGGTCAGGTGATCGAGGTAATAGAAGCCGACGCCTTCCGGCCGCGGGTCGCGAGTGCCCAGCCATTCGAACTCGGCATTATAGGCCGAACCCTTCTTGCCGTAGGTCTCGATGAAATAGAGCAGCGAGCCGCCAATGCCGATGATTGCCGGCACGTCGAGCGCCTTGTCGGCGCCTTCGTAAGGCGTGGCTCCCTTGGCAACCGCGTGATCGAAAGCGTGCTTGGCATCGACCACCCGCCAGGCCATAGAGGCAGCACAGGGGCCGTGCTTGTCGACGAATTTCATTGCATGCGAGCCGGGTTCGGCATTGACGACATAGTTGATGTCACCCTGCCGCCAGATGGTGATGTCTTTCGTGCGGTGCTTAGCCACCGCGACATAGCCCATACGGGTGAACAGTTCAGCGAGCTTCTGGGGCTCCGGATGCGCGAATTCGACAAACTCGAAACCGTCGGTGCCGGCCGGGTTGTCCTTGCTGATCTTGGCGGGCGGGGCGTCGTGCGGGAAGGGACCCATCATATTCCTCCGAAGCTGGCCTGGCCTGAAAAGGCCCTTTGACACGATCATAACGCGGAGGAGGCGCACGGTGCTTGCATTCAAACGCTTGAAATGATGATGTCATGCGTGAATCGTGCATGATGCGAGGAAAAACCATGGATGAAGCGCGCATTGATCAGTTTGACCGCAAGATAATGGCGCTATTGCAGGGTGATGCGCGGCTGACCAACAATGATCTTTCGGAGCGGGTGAACCTGTCGGCGTCGCAATGCTCGCGCCGCCGCCAGCGGCTCGAGGAGGATGGCTTTATCAAGGGCTATCGGGCGGTGCTCGACCGCGACAAACTCGGTTTTTCGCTGGTCAACGTCATTTCGGTCACGCTCGCCACGCACAATCGCGACAATGCGCGGCGCTTCGGCGAGCTGGTGGCACGGCTGCCTGAGGTGCAGGAAGCGCACGCGCTGACCGGCGAGATGGATTACATCCTGAAAGTGGTGACGCCCGACCTGAAGTCGCTGTCGGAATTCGTCAACGGCGTGCTCTTGCCGCACGAATCCGTGCAGCATGTGAAGACGGCGATCGTGCTTGAGACACTCAAGGAAACCGCCGCGCTGCCGATCTAAATCTTGAGCGGATCTAACCCTTCGACTGTTGGATCAGCCCATAGAGATTGGTGCAGCGGGCGCCGGAGCGGCAATAGGCGAAGACCGGGCCGTCGAGTTCGTCGAGCGCTTCGGCCTGATCCCCGACATTCTCGGCGGTGATCTGTCCGCTGATCACCGGAATGTAGCGGAAGGCAAGCCCTGCGGCTTCGACCGCTGCCTTGACGGTTTCGGCAGAAGGCTGGCCGGGCTGTTCGTCATCGGGCCGGTTGCAGATGACGCTCTTGAAGCCGGCTTCCTTGATGGCGGCGACGTCCTCAGGCTGGATCTGGCCCGAAACCGAATAGTCCTCGCTGATTTCGCGGTATTCCATGGCAGCATCCTCGCAAACTGGTCAGGCGGCAGTCTTGCCACTCCCCGACATGGGCGGCAATCCGTACCGAAGGAATTCTCTGCCAAATAGACACTGCGTGCCGGAAAATCCAACCGGGCCGATGCGGCCCGGCTGGACGATCCTTCAAACTCAGCTGCCGAGAATGGCGCCTTTGATCTGACGGATGTTGTTGTGCATCATGTCGATATAGGTCGCGGCCGGGCCGTCAGGCTGCGACAGCGCGTCCGAATAGAGCGTGCCGCCGACCTTGATGCCGGTTTCGCTGGCGATCTGTTCGATCAGGCGCGGGTTGGTGATGTTCTCGACGAAGATCGCAGCCGCCTTGTCCTGCTTCACCTGATTGACCAGTTTGGCGACGTCTGCGGCGGATGGCTCGGAGTCTGTCGAGATGCCTTGCGGAGCGAGGAAGGTCAGGCCGTATGCGTGTTCGAAATAGCCGAAGGCGTCATGCGAGGTGATGACGACGCGCTTGCTCTCCGGGATCGAGGCAATCGCCGTTTTCACTTCACCTTCGACCGCGTCGAGCTTCTTGGTGTAGGCGGCGGCATTGGTCTGGTAACTGACGCAGCCTTCGGAATCGGCCGCGCAGAAGGCCTCGGCGATGTTCTTCACGTAGATCCTGGCATTGGCGATCGACTGGAAGGCGTGCGGATCGGTGACCGTCTTGCCGCCGCCGGTGCCTGCACCTTCGGCCGCGTCGGCGTCGGCGAATTCAGGCTTGAAATCGATCGGCGTCACGCCCTTGGTCAAGGTAATGATAGACGCCTTGGTGGCGCTGGCATCGACCAGCCGCTGCAGGAAACCTTCGAAATGCAGGCCGTTGACCAGCACGATGTCGGCCTTGGCCATGGCCACAGCATCGGCCGGGCTCGGCTCGTAGACATGGGCGTCGCCATCCGGCCCGACAATGGTGGTGACGTCGATGCGGTCGCCGCCGACATTTTTGGCGAAATCGGCAATGACGGTGAAGCTGGCGACCACTTTCAGCGGTGCCGCCAAGGCCGACGATGCGCCAAAGGCGGTTAATGTTATAACGCTCATAGCCAAGGCGGCATGGATCGATTTCAGCATAGACGGGTCTCCTTCTAGGGGCGGGGATCAGGCCGTTCTGTGACGGTGATGGATGATGCGCGCGCGCAGAATGCCGCGCGTGCCAAACAGGATCGAGGCGAAATAGACGACGCCGGCCGACAGGATGATGGCCGGGCCGGACGGCAGTGACGCGTGATAGGACAAAAGCAGCCCGGCGACGCAGGACGCGAAGCCGATCAGCACCGCCAGCACGCACATCGGCTCGACGCGAACTGTCCAGAAGCGGGCGGCTGCGGCCGGCAGCATCATCAGCCCAACCGACAGAAGCGTGCCGAGTGCCTGGAAGCCGCCGACAAGGTTGAGCACGACAAGGCCGAGGAAGATGAAATGCACCGGACTGCCGAGCCGGCTGACCGAGCGCAGGAACAGCGGGTCGAGGCATTCGGCGACCAGCGCCCGCCAGAAGATGGCGAGGCTGACCAGCGTCACCGCGACGATGCCGCCGATCAGCGTCAGGGCCTCATCGTTGAGCGCCAGCACGGTGCCGAACAGCACGTGCATGAGATCGACGCTGGAACCGCGGATCGACACCATCAGCACGCCGATGGCGAGCGAAATCAGATAGAACGCCGCCATCGAGGCGTCCTCGCGCTGGATGGTGAAGCGCGAGACGGCGCCGGCGCCGAGCGCGACGATGACGCCGGCGATCAGGCCGCCGATGGTCATCGGCAGGATCTCCAGTCCATAGAACAGGAAGCCGGCGGCTGCACCGGGCAGGATGGCGTGCGCCATCGCGTCGCCCGACAGGCTCATGCGTCGCAGCATCAGGAAGACGCCGATAGGGCAGGCGCCGAGCGACAGCATCAGCGAACCGATCAAAGCCCGCTGCATGAAGCCGAAATCGGCGAAGGGCGCGATGACAAGACCGTAAAGCATGTCCATCAGGCAGCCCTCGGTCCGACGCCGTGTTGATGGTCATGGTGATCGTGGCCATGGTGATCGTGACCATGAGCGTCCTCGCCCGGCTCGCACCAGGGTGCATTTTCTTCCCAGGCTTCGTGGAAGCGGCGGGCGCGCAACAGGTTATCAGGCTTCAGCGTTTCCCTGGTTTCGCCCCAGGCGATCGGCTGGCGGGCGAGAAGCAGCGTTTCGGGGAAATTCTGCCGCACCAGGTCCAGATCGTGCACGACAACCATGATGGTGCGTTCCTCGCCATGCCAGTGCTTGATCAGGGCAATGAGGTCGCCGACCGTCTTGGCGTCGACAGCATTGAAGGGTTCGTCGAGCAGGATGAGGTCGGCGTCCTGCAGCAGGACACGCGCAAACAGCGTGCGCTGCAACTGGCCGCCCGACAGCGTGTCGATCGGCCGCTTCTCGAAACCGCCGAGGCCAACCGCCATCAGCGCCTTGCTGACGTCTTCGCGATCTTCCTTGGTGTAGCGGCCAAGCAGGCCGCGCCGTGGCCACAGGCCGAGCGAAACCAGATCCACCACCCGTGCCGGAAAGGAGCGGTCGAGCTCCGATTGCTGCGGCAGATAGGCGGCACGTACACCGGGCGCGCGGATAACCTCGCCGGCCATCGGCTTCAGGACGCCGACAATGCCTTTCATCAGCGTCGATTTGCCGGAGCCATTGGCGCCGACCACAGCGGTCAGCGAGCCCTTGCGGATGGTGCCGTCGAGATGATGGATCGCCGGATGGCTTCCGTAGCCAAGCGTCAGGTCGCGGAATGTCAGGCAGGTATTTGTCATTCTGCGATCCGTAGGCGGCGAAATCCGGCTGCTGGCAGCGGCCGACTGGATATGTGATGTTATTACATTAGTCAACAAGCCAATCCGGCGGAATTGCGGCCGCAGGGTCAACTTGCCGTGTTTGCACATCCATATGCCATTGGCCCAAGGGGATCCGACCTGACGATCTTGCCCGAAGCCGGTCGCGACTCTAAAGAAGCGCAACCGCCACAGGAAGGAACCATCCAATGAGCATTCGTCGCATCGATGTTGGCCCGCGCATGAGCCAGATCGTCATCCATGGCAATACCGTCTATCTGGCTGGTCAGGTCGGCCAGCCAACCGGCAACGTCGCTTCGCAGACCAGGGACATCCTGGCGGCCATCGACGAACTGCTGGCCAAGGCCGGTTCCGACAAGACCAAGATACTGCAGGCGATCATCTGGCTGGCCGACATGAGCACCTTTGCCGAGATGAACGCGGAGTGGGACAAGTGGGTGCCGCAGGGCAACACGCCAGCCCGCGCCACCGGCGAAGCAAAGCTCGCCACCCCGGACTATCTGGTCGAGATTATTATTACAGCAGCGATTTGATCGGCGGCCTTCTACCTCCCCCTTGTGGGGAGGTCGGACCGAAGGTCCGGGTGGGGGTCGGCGCCGCTGCCCTCCGCTATGGCTCCGGGCGTTCGGCGTTCGAAAAGCCAAATCGTTGGCTTTTCGCCAGCCTGCGGCTGGACACGCCTCACCCCTGCGAGGGCCTGAACCTTGCCACCAGCGTGTGGCTCTCGGCCGCGTAGGTAAAGCGCACATGGGTGACCGGATGTTCGGCGCTCCATGTCCGTCGCTCTACAACCAGGCATGGCGCGCCGGCTTCGATGTCGAGTGCGGCCGCTATATGCCTGTCGGCGGCGACAGCGCGAATCCGGTGCTCGGCTTCGCTCCACGGCACGCGGCCGATCAGCCATGGCCCTGGCGCTATGGCCAGGAATTCCTCATCGGCTGCTTCAGGCACGGCGGTGAGGTTGATCAGCCGCTGCTCATGCGCGAACGGCCGCTCGCCGGCGAAATGCCCGCATTCCAGCGCCAGAACCGGTCCGGCCAAGCCCAATTCCAGCGAGGCGCGGTCCCCGGCGCTGCTGCGCCTTTTGTGTCGCATCACGCGCTCGTAGCGATAGGGCAGACCGAGCGCTTCGACCTCGATGCGGATATCGTGGATTTCCAGCACCGCCGCTTGCGACTGCGGCCGGCGCACAAAGCTGCCTGAGCGGCGGCGCCGCTCGATCAGCCCGGCCTTGGCAAGCTGCGACAGCGCCTTGTTCACCGTCATGCGCGAGCAATTGTATTGCGTGCTCAATTCGTGCTCGAACGGGATGCGATGGCCGGGCGCCCAGGCACCGGACAGGATTTTTTCGCTGATGTCGGAGAGGATGCGCTGGTGCAGCGAGCCGCCGCCTTCCGCTTCCACTGTGCCGGCCATGCTCATGCCGAAAGCGCCCTCATCACGCTGCGAAACCGCCCGGCGATGGCCTCTCGCTTCGCATGCCTGCCGCCGCTGACCTGTTTGAGCCCATGCACCCAGACGCAGTCGACCTTGCTGCCATTGGCGAAGATCCAGGCGTCGAGAATTGCGTCGCCGGTCTTGCCGGCCAGCGAGGGATTTTTGGGATCGAGCGAGACGAGATCGGCCGAGGCGCCGGCGGCGATCGCGGAAGCACCGGCGCCAAGCGCGACGCTGCCACCGTCGAGTGCAGCGTCGAACAGTGCGCGGCCGGTCGAGCCGCCGGCGACCGCCAGTACATTGCGGGCGCGGTGGGCGAGGCGCTGCGAATATTCGAGCTGGCGCAACTCGTCGGGGAGGCCGATGAGCACGTTGGAATCGGAGCCGACGCCATAGCGGCCGCCATGTTCCCTGAACAGTGGCGCGGCAAAAGTGCCGTCACCGAGATTGGCCTCGGTGATCGGGCAAAGGCCGGCGATGGCGCCACTCCTGGCCATGGCAACGGTTTCAGCATCGGTCATGTGCGTGGCGTGGATCAGGCACCAGCGCTTGTCGACCTTGGCATGCCCAAGCAGAAATTCGACCGGCCGCGCGCCCGACCAGGCAAGGCAATCCTCGACCTCTTTCACCTGCTCGGCAATGTGGATGTGGATAGGCCCATCCGGTGCTATGGCAGTCACCTCAATCAGTTCTTCCGGCGTCGCGGCGCGCAAACTGTGCGGAGCGACGCCGACGACAGCCTGATTCAGTGCACGAACCGATTCGCGGCATTTCTCAACAAGCCGCGAGAAGCGATTCACATCGTTGATGAATCGCCGCTGGCCTTCGTTTGGCACGGCACCGCCGAAAGACGAGTGCGCATAAAACACCGGCAACAGCGTCAGGCCGATGCCCGTCTCGCCGGCAGCGGCCGCAATGCGTTCGGCCATCTCGGCGAGGTTGGCATAGGGTTTTCCATCGCGGTCGTGATGCAGATAGTGAAATTCGCCGACGCGGGAAAAACCGGCCTCCAGCATCTCGACATAGAGCTGCGCTGCAACCGCCTCGACCTGATTGGGCGTCATCGACAGGGCGAAGCGGTACATCACCTCTCGCCAGCTCCAGAAACTGTCGGCGGAGGGGCCGCGAAGCTCGGCAAGGCCGGCCATGCCGCGCTGGAAGGCGTGGCTGTGCAAATTGGGCATGCCGGGCAACAGGATCGCGTGGCGTTCGTCGTCGGCCAGCGCGGTAGCTCCGGCTGCGACGGTTATGATGCGTCCATTGGCAAAGGTGATCCGCACATCGTTGTGCCAGCCATTGGGAAGGAGTGCCTGCTCCGCAAAGATATCAGTCACTTTTCTCTCCGGTTCTCTGTCTCTCATGCGATGATGGCACTTGCAGTGCGTTTCAATATGTATATACATAATCGTCATCGATTGAAACGGAAAAGATGATGGCTGGACAGAGCAAAAGCCGGGCAGGGGATCTTCGTCTGTGGCGCAATGCGCGGCTCGCGACCATGGCCGACGGGTCTGCGGGACTTGGCGTCGTCGAACATGGCGCGGTCGCTGCGCGTGACGGCCGCATTGTCTATGCCGGCCCCGAGTCGGAGCTGCCCTCAACACTTGCCCAGGGCGCCGAGACGGTCGATTGCGAGGGCCGCTGGATCACGCCTGGCCTGATCGACTGCCACACCCATCTGGTCCATGCCGGCAACCGCGCCAACGAATTCGAGATGCGGCTGGCCGGCGCCACTTATGAAGAGGTCGCCCGGGCCGGCGGCGGCATTGTTTCGTCGGTCAAATCCTTGCGCGCCGCCAGCGAAGACGAACTGGTCACTCAATCGCTGCCGCGCCTCGATGCGCTGATCGCCGAGGGCGTAACGTCAGTGGAAGTAAAGTCGGGCTACGGCCTCGACCTCGAAAACGAGAAGAAGTCGCTGCGTGCCGCCCGCCAACTGGGCGAGCAACGGCCGGTGACGATCCGCACGACCTTCCTCGGCGCTCACGCGCTGCCGCCGGAAGCCAAGGGCGACAAGGACGCTTTTATCGATCTGGTCGCCAATGAGATTCTTCCGTCGGTTGCCGCCGAGGGACTGGCCGATGCCGTCGACGGTTTTTGCGAGGGCATCGCCTTTTCGCCGGAACAGATGGCGCGCGTCTTCGATGCGGCCAAGGCGGCCGGCCTGCCGGTCAAGCTCCATGCCGACCAACTGTCCAACCTGCATGGCGCCGAACTCGCCGCCCGCTATGGTGCGCTGTCGGCCGATCATCTCGAATATACCGATGAGGCAGGTGCGGCGGCGATGGCCAAGGCCGGAACCGTGGCGACGATCCTGCCCGGCGCCTATTATTTCATTCGCGAAACCAAGAAGCCGCCGATCGGCCTGTTTCGCCAGCACGGCGTCAAGATGGCTGTCGCCACCGATAACAACCCCGGCACCTCGCCGCTGACCTCGCTGCTTCTGACCATGAACATGGCCGCGACCCTGTTCGGCCTGACCGTCGATGAATGCCTTGCCGGCGTCACCCGCGAGGCGGCCCGCGCGCTTGGTTTGCTGGGAGAAATCGGCACGCTGGAAGCCGGAAAATCCGCCGACCTGGCGATCTGGGACATCGAGCGCCCCGCCGAACTCGTCTACCGCATGGGCTTCAACCCGCTGCATGCCCGCATCTGGAGAGGACAATGACCGAACTGACCCTGAAGCCCGGCAATGCGACGCTGGCCGACTGGCACGCCATCTATCGTGGCGCCGTGCCCAAGCTGGACAATGCCTGCCGGCCAAAGATCAAGGCGAGCGCCGAGGCCGTCGCCAGGATCGTCGCCAAGGGCGAACCGGTCTATGGCATCAACACCGGTTTCGGCAAACTGGCCAGCGTCCGCATCCCGGCCGAGGATCTTGAGACCTTGCAGCGCAACATCGTTCTGTCGCACGCCGCCGGCGTCGGCGAGCCGATGCCGGTTGCTGTCTGCAGGCTGATGATGGCGCTGAAGCTCGCCAGCCTGGCGCAGGGCGCGTCCGGCGTGAGGCCGCAAACCATCGAATTGCTGGAAGCAATGCTGGCCAACGACGTCATCCCGGTGGTGCCGGCGCAGGGTTCGGTCGGCGCCTCCGGGGACCTTGCCCCGCTGTCGCACATGACCGCGGTGATGATCGGCGTCGGCGAATGTTTTACCCCGCATGGCCGTTTCCCGGCCAAGGTCGCCTTCGTCTCACATGGACTGGAGCCGGTGACACTGGGCGCCAAGGAAGGCCTGGCGCTGCTCAACGGCACCCAGTTTTCGACCGCCTATGCGCTGGCCGCCTTGTTCGAGGCCGAAGTGCTCTATCAATCGGCGCTGGTCGCTGGTGCCCTATCGACCGACGCGGCAAAAGGTTCTGACGCCCCCTTCGATCCGCGCATCCATGTGCTGAGAAAGCATCCCGGCCAGATCGAGACGGCCGACGCCCTGCGCAATCTGATGGCCGGCAGCGCCATCCGTGAATCGCATCGGGTTGGCGACGAACGCGTGCAGGATCCCTATTGCCTGCGCTGCCAGCCGCAGGTCATGGGCGCCGCACTCACCGTGCTGCGCCAGGCGGCCGACACGCTGGGCACCGAAGCCAATGGCGTCACCGACAATCCGCTGATCTTCGCCGAGGATGACACCGCGCTTTCCGGCGGCAATTTTCACGCCGAACCGGTGGCCTTCGCCGCCGACATGATCGCGCTCGCGGTCTGCGAGATCGGCTCGCTGTCGGAACGCCGCATTGCCATGCTTGTCGATCCGGCACTTTCGGGCATGCCGGCCTTCCTGACGCCGAAGCCCGGTCTGAACTCCGGCTTCATGATCCCGCAGGTGACGGCGGCGGCTCTCGTCTCGGAAAACAAGCAGAAAGCCTATCCGGCCAGCGTCGATTCGATTCCCACATCGGCCAACCAGGAAGACCATGTTTCGATGGCCGCGCACGGTGCGCGCCGGCTGATCGGCATGGTCGAGAATGCAACGGCGGTGGTTGGCATCGAATTGCTGGCCGCCGCGCAAGGCTGCGACTTCCATGCGCCGCTGGCGTCGAGCGATGCCCTTGAGGCAGTGCGCAAGCTGGTCCGGGCCGAAGTGCCACATCTCGACAATGACCGCCATTTCCACCCCGATATGGAAAAAGCCATCGCCATGGTGCGCAGCGGTGCGGCCATCGAGGCCGCCGGCGGCGTGGCTCTGCCGTCGATTTCCGGAGCGATGTGATGGCAAGCGCGCCCTGGCTGACGGTCACGCCCGGCACAGCCCCGTTGCTGGTGTCGCTACCGCACACCGGCATCGACCTGGCCGGCCTTGAGAATCGGCTGGTCTCGCCCTGGCTCGGCCGCCGCGATTGCGATTGGTGGATCGACAATCTCTATGACTTTGCCGCCGGCCTCGGGGCGACGGTGGTGCACACCGCGATCTCGCGCACCGTCATCGACGTCAACCGCGATCCCTCCGGCGCCTCGCTTTACCCCGGCCAGGCGACGACCGGCCTTTGCCCGACCGAGACTTTCGATGGCGATCCGCTCTATCGCGAGGGCGAAGAACCGGGGCCGTCGGAGATCGACGAGCGTCGCGAGAAATTCTTCGTGCCCTACCATGCCGCCCTGCAGTCCGAAATCGACCGGTTGCGCGGCCTGCACGAAAAGATCGTCCTCTATGACTGCCACTCGATCCGTTCAGTGCTGCCGCGCCTGTTTGAAGGCACGCTGCCGGTTTTCAACCTCGGCACCAATGACGGCAGGAGCGCCGATCCGACGCTGCAGGCGATGGTCGGCCAGATCATGGCCGAAACCGGTGAAACCTCTGTCATCAACGGCCGCTTCAAAGGCGGCTGGATTACACGCCATTTCGGCCAGCCGCAACAAGGCGTGCATGCGCTGCAGATGGAACTTTCCAATCGCGGCTATATGCACGAGCCCGATGGCAAGGGTACGCCGGACAACTGGCCAGTGCCTTACGATGCCGAGTTTGCCGCACCGATCCGCGCCACGCTGCGGAAAATCCTCGAGACCGCGACATCCTGGGCGCGTGTCTGACATTAGGTCCTTTTATGGAGTGACGCCATGAACAATCCTCGCCACAACATCCGCGAAGTCCGCAGCCCGCGCGGCACCGAAATCAGCGCGCGCTCCTGGCTGACGGAAGCGCCGCTGCGCATGCTGATGAACAATCTCGATCCGGACGTTGCAGAAAATCCCAACGAGCTGGTCGTCTATGGCGGCATCGGCCGGGCGGCGCGCACCTGGAACGACTTTGACCGCATCGTCGCCTCATTGAGGACGCTGGCCGATGACGAGACTTTGCTGGTGCAGTCAGGCAAGCCGGTCGGCGTCTTCCGCACCCACCCGGACGCGCCGCGTGTGCTGATCGCAAACTCAAATCTGGTGCCGCACTGGGCGAATTGGGAAAAATTCAACGAGCTCGATAAGAAGGGCTTGATGATGTACGGCCAGATGACGGCCGGCTCGTGGATCTACATCGGCACGCAAGGCATCGTGCAGGGCACCTACGAGACCTTCGTCGAGGCCGGCCGCCAGCACTATGGCGGCAATCTCCGGGGCAAATGGATCCTGACCGGCGGTCTCGGCGGCATGGGTGGCGCCCAGCCGCTCGCCGCCGTCATGGCCGGCGCCTGTTGTCTCGCCATCGAATGCAATCCGGACTCGATCGATTTTCGCCTGCGCACCCGCTACGTCGACGAGCGCGCCGACACGCTCGACGAGGCGCTGGAAAAGATCGAACGCTGGACCAAGGCCGGGGAGGCGAAGTCGGTCGGCCTGCTTGGCAATACGGCCGACATCGTGCCGGAGATGTTCAGGCGTGGCATTCGCCCCGATATGGTCACCGACCAGACCTCGGCACATGATCCCATCAATGGCTACCTGCCGAAGGGCTGGACGATGGCCGAGTGGCGCGAGAAGCGCGTCAGCGACCCCAAGGAAGTCGAGAAGGCAGCCCGCGCCTCCATGCGCGAACATGTCGAGGCGATGGTGGCGTTCTGGAACGCCGGCGTGCCGACGCTCGACTATGGCAACAACATCCGCCAGGTGGCCAAGGAGGAGGGGTTCGAGAACGCTTTCGCCTTCCCCGGCTTCGTGCCCGCCTATATCCGTCCGCTGTTCTGCCGCGGCATCGGCCCCTTCCGCTGGGCAGCTCTGTCGGGCGATCCGGAGGATATCTACAAGACCGACGCCAAGGTGCGCGAACTGACGCCCGGCAACACCCATCTGCACAACTGGCTCGACATGGCGCGCGAGCGCATTGCCTTTCAAGGGTTGCCGGCGCGCATCTGCTGGGTCGGCCTTGGCGACCGGCATCGGCTCGGGCTCGCCTTCAACGAAATGGTGGCCAAGGGCGAGTTGAAGGCGCCTGTCGTCATCGGTCGCGATCACCTCGATTCCGGCTCGGTCGCTTCGCCGAACCGCGAAACGGAATCGATGAAGGACGGCTCGGACGCGGTATCCGACTGGCCGCTGCTAAACGCATTGCTCAACACGGCGTCCGGCGCCACCTGGGTGTCGCTGCACCATGGCGGCGGCGTCGGCATGGGTTTCTCGCAGCACGCCGGCATGGTCATCGTCGCCGACGGCACGCGCGAAGCCGCCAGGCGCCTGGAGCGGGTGTTGTGGAACGACCCGGCGACCGGTGTCATGCGCCACGCCGATGCCGGCTACGAGATCGCCGTCGAATGCGCCAAGGAGCACCAGCTCAATTTGCCCGGCATTCTCGGCTGATTGGTTGAGCCGATGCGCATCCTGCGGGCAGCCGAATACCGGTCGATGCCGTGGAAGAACGGCGGCGGCGTGACGACGGAAATCGCCGTTTCGCCTGGGGGTGCCGGGCTCGACGATTTCGACTGGCGCGTGTCGATGGCGCGCGTCGAATTGAGCGCTCCTTTCTCGCAATTTGCCGGGATCGATCGCACCCTTGCCGTGCTCGAAGGCGAGGGCATCGTCCTCGAGATTGCCGGCCACCCGCCGACATCCATAAACAGGACGACTGCCCTGTTTTCTTTCCCTGCCGACGTGCAGACCGCGGCCGCGCTGATCGGCGGACCGATCACCGATCTCAATGTCATGACCCGCCGAAGCCGGATGACACATTCGGTCGAACGCCTGGTGATTTCGGCCCCCGTGGAAATCCGGACTGAAGCCGGCACAACGCTGATCCTGTGCTTGAACGGCGACGTCAGCGTGCCCGCCGCTGAACCGGTTCGCCTCGGGCCGCTCGACACGCTGCGGTCCGGTCCGGTCAGCACCGGCCTGCTTGTCCAGCCCGCCCATGAGGCAACGCTGTTCGTGATCCGGATCTGCGCCGTCGCCGGCAACGATTAACGCTTGTTTCCAAACATGATCGCGGTACCGGCGAAATATAGCGTAAGCTGCTGGCGGCATCACGAAAAAGCCTGAATCCTCTCCGCCGATCTGGCTTGGCGGGAAGTAGGGTGCTTGTCTTTGAGTCTTGCTGAGAGATGACGCCGTGTCGCGGTGCGGAAACAAACTTTCGGCAAGTGGGTTTATGCAACCAATTGCATTTGAACCGGTTTTAGGGCCATTGCCGTGGCGGTGACGCCGCTCAGTGCCCGCTTACGGAATTTTCAATGAATATTCAGACGAATCCTGCCCAAATCGAGAAGACAAGCGCAAGCTTCCCGGCCATTACCGAAGAGCCGATCCGTTCCAATTACCTGCCCGAAGAGCGCCTTCGGCTGCTTGGCGAAAGCCTGGCAAAAGGCGACCTCACGGACCTGTTCGGCCTGACGCCCTTTGATTTTCAGGCCCGTATCCGGGACAGCGCCAAGAAGATTTTGGAAGTTTACCGGTCGACCAATGCTGCGCAGGCGAGGGGCGAGACGATCACGCCGGCGGCACAATGGCTGCTCGACAACAATTACCTGGTCGAAGAGACCATTTTCCAGGTCAAGCGCGACCTGCCGCGCCGGTTCTATCGTCAGTTGCCGACGCTGAAACTGCCTGACAACGGCACAGTGCCGCGCGCGCTGGCGCTGGCCTGGACCTATGTGGCGCATTCGGACAGTTCCGTTTCGGCGACGATGTTCAAGTCCATCGTCCAGGGTTTCCAGTCGGTCGAGCCGCTGAAGATCGGCGAACTCTGGGCGCTGCCTTCGCTGTTGCGCTTCGTCCTGATCGAAAATCTCCGCCGGCTGGCCGTCAGGGTCAATCGCACCCGCCAGATGCGCCAGATCGCCAACGATGTGGCCGACAAGGTCCTGGCCACCGACGACAGCGCCGACCGGCAGTCGATCCTGTCCAACTTCAGCGCCCACGCGCAGGACACCACCTTCGCCACCCAGCTGCTCTATCGCTTGCGCGATGGATCGCAGAATGCCGGCAAGGCTCTGGAATGGCTGGAAGGCGAGCTCGAAAAGACCGGCTCCGATGCCGAGGAAATCATCATTTCCGAACATCACACGCTGTCCAGCGGCAATGTGACGACGGGCAACATCATCCGCGGCCTGCGCCTCATCAACGACGTCGACTGGACGGTGTGGTTCGAAGGCGTCAGCCGCATCGACACCGTGCTGCGCGAGCGCACCGATTTCGCCGCGCTCGACTTCTTCTCGCGCGATCAGTACCGGACCGCGATCGAGGAATTGGCGCGCCGCTCGAACCTTTCGGAATATCGCGTTGCCGAGAAGGCCATCGAGTTGGCCGGCCACGCTGCCAGCGATGGTGACGGCGACGTCGTTTTAACCGGGTCCGCCCACACCGATGTCGGCTTCTTTCTCGTCGGCCCACGCCGGCTGGAGCTGGAGAAGGCGATCGGCTATCGGCCCACCATCAGCCAGACAGTCAAGCGTGCCTTCCGCAAGACCGGCTGGCTCGGCATCGTCGTGCCCGTGTTTGCGCTGACGGCGCTGCTTCTCGTTCTGTCCGGCAACGCGCTTGCCAATCTTGGCCTGTCGGTGCCCTCGATCGTCCTCATGCTGGCGCTTTTTGCCGTGCCGGCCAGCGAGGGCGCGCTCGCCTTCTTCAACACGGTCGTATCGCTGTTCCTGAAACCGACGCGCCTCGTCGGCTACGATTACCGACACGGCGTGCCGCCCGAGGCGCGCACGTTGGTGGTGGTGCCGTCGCTGATCGGCTCGCGCGACGATGTCGAGGAAAACATCCGCAACATCGAGGTGCATCATCTCGCCAACACGGCCGATGAAATCCATTTCGCGCTGCTGTCGGACTGGCCAGACTCGAAGACCGAGATCGATGCGGCGGACACCGAAATCCTCGAATTCGCCCGTGCCGAGATCGCTCGTCTCAACGCCCGCTATCCCTCCGAAGGCGCGCCGCGTTTCTACATCCTGCACCGGCGCCGGCTCTTCAACGCGGCGCAAGGAGCCTGGATGGGCTGGGAGCGCAAGCGCGGCAAGCTGCACGAGCTCGATCTTCTGCTGCGCGGCGACAGCGACACCACGTTCCTGCCGCTCGACGTGCCGCTGCCGGAGAACGTCGTCCATGTGATGACGCTCGATGCCGACACGCGCACCACCCGTGACGCGGTCGCCACCCTCGTGGGCAAGCTCTGCCACCCGCTCAACCGGCCGCATTTCGATGCCAGCAAGCGCGTCGTCACCGCCGGCTACGCGATCCTGCAGCCGCGCATCACCGCGTCGCTGACATCAGGCGACGATGCGTCGTTCTTCCAGCGGGTGTTTTCGGCAAATCGCGGCCTCGACCCTTATGTCTTTGCCGTGTCCGATCTCTATCAGGACGTCTTCGGCGACGGGTCCTTCACCGGCAAGGGCCTCTATCATGTCGACGCCTTCGAGGCCGCGCTGCAGGGCCGCATCGAGGAAAACACCATCCTCAGCCACGATCTGCTGGAAGGCGCGCTGGCGCGCGCGGCGCTGGTCACCGACGTCGAACTGGTCGAGGACTATCCGACCCGATACTCGGTCGACGCCTCGCGCCACCATCGCTGGGCGCGCGGCGACTGGCAGCTGCTCGGCTTCATGCTCGATCCGCGCTCCGGCGTGCCGGCGCTGTCGCGCTGGAAGATGATCGACAATCTGCGCCGCTCGCTGACGCCGATCTTCTGGGTGATGGCGGCGATCGCCGGCTGGACGCTGCTGCCCTTCACGCAGGCCGCGCAATGGCAGGCCCTGCTGATCCTCAGCCTGTTCATGGCGCCGACATTCGACATCGTCAACGCCATCCTGCCCAAGAGCGGCGACCAGACGCCGCGCGGTCATTTCTCGGCCTTGGCACGCGACGTCGCCTTCGGCACCGCCATGGTGGCGCTGAAGATCGTGCTGATGGCGCACAACGCCTGGATGATGGGCGATGCCATCGTGCGCACGCTCTACCGGCTGTTCGTCAGCCGCCAGAACCTTTTGGAATGGCGCACCGCCTCGCAGGCGCACAAGGCGGGCGACAACGATGTCGGTTCCTATTACGGCATGATGTATGGCGCCGTGATCATCGGCTTCGTCGGCCTTGCCATTCCGGTGCTGGCCGATTCGACCGGCGCCTTCGTGGCCTTCTTCTTCGCCCTGTTCTGGATTGGCTCGCCGGCCATCGCCAGCTGGATCAGCCGTTCGGCTGAAACCGAGGATCGGCTGCGCATATCGCAGGCCGACATCCACACGCTGCGCACGGTGGCGCGGCGCACGTGGCACTATTTCGAAAGCTTCGTGACGGCAGAACACCACCATCTGCCGCCCGATAATTTCCAGGAAAGCCCGGCGCCGGTGGTGGCGCCACGCACCTCGCCGACCAATATCGGCGTCTACCTGCTGTCCGTCGTCTCCGCCCGCGACTTCGGCTGGATCAGCCTGTCCGACGCCATCACCCGCATCGACGCCACCATGGCGACGATCGAGGGCATGCCGCGTGAGCGCGGTCACCTCTTCAACTGGTACGACACGACGACACTGAAGCCGCTCTATCCGCTTTACATCTCGGCTGTCGACAGCGGCAATCTCGCTGGCCATCTGGTGGCGGTGGCGGCGGCCTGCGCCGAATGGGCCGAAGCGCCCTCCGTCCATCTCCAGGGCGATTTCGAAGGCATTCTCGACACGGTCACCATCCTCAGCGAAAGCCTCGATGATTTGCCCGACGACCGCCGTCAGTTGCGCCCGCTGCGCCAGCGTCTCGCGGACCGTCTCGACGGCATGCGGCGCGCTGTCGACACCATCAAGGCGCAGCCCGAAATGGCGTCGATCCGCACCATCAACCTGGCTGTGCTGGCCGGCGAGATCCGCAAATTGGCCACCGCCATCCATACCGAGGCCGTGTCGCCCCAGAGCGACGTCATCGTCGACTGGGCGGCAAGGCTGGAAGCCACCTGCGAAGCGCACGTCCATGACGCGCACAGCGACGACAATGCCGTCGAGGCGCTGCGTGCCAAGCTGCTCACCTTGCGCGAGCGCACGCGCCGCTACGCCTTCGAGATGGATTTCTCCTTCCTGATGCGGCCGGAGCGCAAGCTGTTGTCGATCGGTTACCGGGTCGAGGAGCACCAGCTCGACGAAAGCTGCTACGACCTTCTGGCTTCCGAAGCGCGGCTGACCAGCCTGTTCGCCATCGCCAAGGGCGACCTGCCGACCGAGCACTGGTTCCGGCTTGGCCGGCCGATCGTCGAAATCGGTTTCCAGGGCGCCCTGATGTCCTGGTCCGGCTCGATGTTCGAATACCTGATGCCGCCGCTGGTGATGAAGGAGCCGCAGGGCTCGATCCTCAACCAGACCAGCAAGCTGATCATCAAGCGCCAGATCCAGTACGGCCGCCAGAAGAACGTGCCGTGGGGCATTTCGGAGGCCGCCTACAATGCGCGCGACCGCGAACTGACCTACCAATACACAAATTTCGGCGTTCCAGGTCTCGGGCTGAAGCGCGGCCTTGGCCAGAACACGGTGATCGCGCCTTACGCCACCATACTCGCGGCCCAGTTCAACCCGCGTGAAGCCGTGCTGAATCTCGCCCGATTGCGGGAGATCGGGGCGCTCGGCCGCCACGGTTACTACGATGCCGTCGACTTCACGCCGCAGCGCGTGCCGGAAGGCACGGATCACGTCGTCGTCCAGAACTACATGGCCCACCATTCGGGCATGTCGATCGCGGCGGTTGCCGACGCCATCTTCGAAGGTCGCATGCGCGACCGCTTTCACAGCGACCCGGTCATCGAATCGGCCGAACTCTTGCTGCAGGAGAGGGCGCCGCGCGACATCCCGACCGCGACCGTCAGGACCGAGGCCGACGAACGCTCCAAGGACGAGACCGAAGTCGACAGCCCCGACACCCGCATCGTGCTCAATCCGCTGCAGTCGCTGCGGTCGACCAACGTCATGTCGAACGGCCGCTATTCGGTGATGGTCACCGCGACCGGCTCGGGCTACAGCCGCTGGGGCGATCTCTCCGTCACACGCTGGCAACCGGATCCGACCGAGGACCGGCTCGGCTCCTACATCTTCCTGCGTGACGCAGGCTCAGGTGACTGGTGGTCGGCTACAGCCGAACCGAAGCGCGCCGCCGAGGAAAAGGCGCAGACCTTGTTCTCCGACGACAAGGCGAGCTTCGTCAAATCGGTGGGCACGTTGCGCTCCGAGGTCGAATGCATCGTCATCTCGGAAGGCAATGGCGAGGGCCGTCGGGTCACGCTCTACAATGACGGTCCGTCCGACCGTCACATCGAAGTGACCTCCTTTGCCGAACTGGTGCTCGGCCTGGAGGCGTCCGACAACGCGCATCCGGCCTTCTCGAAGATGTTCGTGGAAACCGAAATCTCTGCGAACAACGCGGCGATCTTCGCCACGCGGCGCAAGCGCGAGACCAGCGAGCCCGATATCGCCATGGTGCATTTCGTCACCGATCCGTCCGGATCGGCGCGCGATGCCGAGGCCGAGACCGACAGGCGCGCCTTCATCGGCCGTGGCCGTACCATCGTCGACGCAGCCGCTTTCGACCCGGGCGCCAGGCTGGGCGGCCATTCAGGCTTTACGCTCGATCCCGTCGCGTCGCTCCGCCGCCAGGTGCGCGTGCCGGCCAACAAGAAGATATCGCTGACCTTCTGGACCGTCGTCGGCGCTGGCCGCACCGAGCTGGACGAAGCCATCGCCCGCCTCGACCATCCGGAGAGCTTTGCCCGCCAGGCCATGCTTGCCTGGACGCGCAGCCAGGTGCAGACCCGCCATATGGGCCTCAGCCTGACCGATGCCGCCAATGTGCAGAAGCTGGCGCGCTACCTGATCTATCCGGATCCGTTCCTGCGTCTTCCCGCTGAATCCATCGCCACGGGGCTGGGCAAGCAGTCGAGCCTGTGGCCGACAAGCATTTCCGGCGATTTCCCGATCTTCCTGGTCAGGATCGGCGACGTCGCCGATCTTGAAATCGTTGCCCAGGCGCTGCGTTTCCAGGAATATATGCGCACCCGCGGCATGATGATCGACTTCGTCGTCGTCAACGAGCAGGCGTCCTCCTATGTCCAGGACCTGCAACGGGCGGTCGAGACGCTGTGCGAAAACAGCCGCCTGCGCGGCAAGGAGCTCGGACCGCGCCAGCACATTTTCGCGGTGCGCCGCGACCTCATGGACGAGACCACCTACAAGACGCTGCTCGCTGTCGCCCGGGTGGTCCTGCACACGCGCAATGGCACCATCTTCGACCAGATCGAGCGCGCCGAGGCGGCGGCTCTGCAGGCGCGGGACGCTCTGGCAGCATTGCCGATTCCGCGTGAATTGCCGTCGCCGACACCCACGACGCATGCTCCTGCCTCGCAGGCGGTGGCAAATGTCAGCGCCGATGGCAGCGGGCTCAGCCAGTGGAACGGCTTTGGCGGTTTCGACGGCGACGGGCGGCACTATGTCGTGCGCCTGGCCGGCCGGCGCACGACGCCGCAGCCGTGGATCAACGTCGTCTCCAACGCCTCGTTCGGCTTCCACACCTCGGCCGAGGGCGCCGCCTTCACCTGGAGCCGGAACAGCCGCGACTACCAGCTGACGCCGTGGTCGAACGATCCGGTCTCGAACCGGCCGGGCGAGGGGCTCTATATCTACGATCAGGCGAGCGGCAAGGCGTTCTCGCCGCTCGCCGCCATGGTGCGCGATCCCACGATGACCTACGAGGCCTGGCACGGCCAGGGGTTCTCGACCTTCCGCTCGAAGCGCGGACCATTGTCGATGGATCTCACCCATGTCGTCGATCCGGTCGATCCGCTGAAGATCTCACGGCTGCGCATCCAGAATTCCGGCTCGGTGCCGGCGCGGCTGCGTGTCTATGCCTATGCCGAATGGGTGCTCGGCGGGCACCGGTCGCGCACGGCGGCAACCATCGTCCCGTCGCGGGATGCCGCCAGCGGCGCGCTGCTGGCACAAAACCCCTACGGGCTGGATTTCGGCGAGCGCGTTGCTTTCCTCGCGGCCGACGGTGGCGTCCATTCGGTGACAACAGACCGATCGGAGTTCCTGGGCCGGCATGGTTCCAGCGAGCTACCCCAGGCGGTGCTGAGTGGTGCGGCGCTGTCTGGCCGTGTCGAGGCTGGTGACGATCCGTGCGCGGCGATTGCCCGCGATGTCGAGATTCCGGCTGGCGGCGACGTGACGCTGCTCTGGCTGCTCGGCGACGCCGAGTCCGCCGAGGAGGCTAGCGCGCTGGTGCAAGAGCACCGGGTCAAGGATTTCGACCAGCGGCTGGCCGACAATGAGCGCGAATGGCGCGGCTTTCTCGACACCATCCAGGTCGAGACGCCTGACAAGGCGCTCGACGCCATGGTCAATCACTGGCTGCCCTATCAGAGCCTGGCCTGCCGCATCCGTGCCCGCTCCGCCTTCTATCAGGCCAGCGGTGCCTTCGGCTTCCGCGACCAGTTGCAGGATACGCTGGCGCTGCTGGCGCATGACCCGCAACTGGCGCGCGACCAAATCCTCAACGCGGCGCGGCGGCAGTTCCCCGAAGGCGACGTGCAGCACTGGTGGCTGCCGCGCACGGGTGCTGGCGTGCGTACGTTGATCTCCGACGACGTGGTCTGGCTTGCCCACGCCACGGCGCGCTATTTGCTGGTCACCGGCGATGCCACCATCCTGAAGGAGCAATTGGCCTTCATCGATGGACAGCCGCTGGGCGAGGGCGAGCACGATGCCTTCTTCACCCCGGAAATCTCGAAGAAGACAGCGTCGCTCTACGACCATTGCGCGCGTGCGCTCGATCTCGCCATCAAGCGCAGCAGCCCCGCGGGCCTGCCGCTGATCCTCGGCGGCGACTGGAACGACGGCATGAATCGCGTTGGCGAGCAGGGCAAGGGCGAGAGCGTCTGGCTCGGCTGGTTCCTGCTGAAGACGCTGGGCGACTTCGCCCCCGTCGCCAAGGCCGAGGGCGACGCCAAGCGAGCACAGGCCTGGGCAAAGCATGCCGATGTTCTGAAGCGGGCGCTTGAGAGCACCGCATGGGACGGCGAATGGTACCGGCGCGGCAGTTTCGACGACGGCACCCCTTTGGGGTCTCGCAACTCGCAGGAGTGCAAGATCGACTCGATCGCCCAGTCCTGGAGCGTGCTTTCGGGAGAGGGCGATCCGGCACGGTCGACGACCGCGATGGAGCAAGCAACGAAGCTGCTCGTCGACGACAAGCTGAAGATCGTCAAGCTGTTCACGCCGCCCTTCTCGAAGACGGAGAAGGACCCGGGTTACATCAAGAGCTATCCGCCCGGTGTGCGCGAGAATGGCGGCCAGTACACCCATGCCGCCACATGGTTCGTCATCGCGCTTGCCGAGATGGGACAGGTCGACGAGGCCTATCGCTGTTTCTCGATGCTGAACCCCGTCAACCATGCGACCGACGAGGCCACGGCCGAGCACTATCGTGTCGAGCCCTATGTCGTGGCGGCCGATATCTATGCCGGCGACGACAATGCCGGCAACGGCAAGGGCGGCCGTGGGGGCTGGACCTGGTACACCGGCTCTGCCGGCTGGCTCTACAGGGCTGCGGTCGAGGGCATTCTGGGCATCGAACGGCGCGGCAAACGTGTCCAGTTCAAGCCGAAGCTGCCGAGCCACTGGAATGGGTACTCGGCAAATCTCAAAATGCTGGGAGCGGAACTCAGGGTTCGCGTCATCCGCGACAATAAGGCCAAGGCCGTGTCGCTGGAGGTGAATGGGACAAAGACCAAGGTTTCGGCAGTCGAACTGAAGGACGGCGAAGTTGCCGAGGTGGTCATCCGGATCCCGGCTTAATGCAATGTTGCTCAAAAACTATGCGCTCGAGCCTGGGATAGGGCGCGACTTTTGCCGCCACGGCGGGATGAGAGGCCGTCCCGCCTGGCGTTGCCGCCTGCCGATTGAAGGACATGCCACCGAGGAGTGCATGAAATCAAAGGCTTGAGGCGTCCGACAGGGGCGCCACGAGCAGTGAGAGTTTGGCCTCCCTTCACCTGGAAGGGCGCCCTGCAGCTTTGTTTCGCTCTATACTTCGCAAAAGGCGATTGCGGCCTTAGTCATCCGCCCGACATTGTTGCTGATTAAAATTATGGCAGCACCTGCCAACTGCCATGATTTCGCCGCATGCCTGACATTTTACCTGTCTTCTCAAACCGTTAGGTGATCACGGCAGATTTCGGAACGTCGCCATCTTTTGTTCGCTCTAAGGGAACTGAAGGGGTACACGGCCATTGTTTTGCGACGTATCAACCGGTACGAATAAAATGATGCAGTGCACAATAAACAGCGTGGCGGAGTAACTGGGGTGACCCTTCTGCAAATCTACTGGCGAGCTCTCGGTTATCTGGCCGCGGACAGGAAACGCGTTGCGTTGATCTGTTCGGCCAACGTGGCTCTCGCCATCGTAGCGCTTCTCGAGCCGATTATGTTCGGTCGCGTCATCGGCGCCATCTCCGAGCGTGGCTCTGTCTTCACCACGCTGGTCATGTGGGCCGGTCTCGGCGCCTTCAACATCGTTGCTTTCGTCATGGTGGCGCGCGGCGCTGACCGCTTCGCCCATGCTCGGCGCAGCGAAGTGCTGTGCCAGTCCTTCGAGCGTGTGATCACCATGCCGCTCGCCTGGCACCATCAGCACGGCACCTCCAATGCGCTGCACACGATGCTGCGCGCCGTCGAAACCCTGTTCAGCCTTTGGCTCGAATTCATGCGCCAGCATCTGTCCACGGCTGTCGCCCTCGTGCTGCTGGTTCCGACCGCGATCAGCATGGACCTGCGCATGTCGCTGGTGCTGCTTGGCCTCGGGCTGCTTTATGTCGGCATCGGCCGGATGGTCATGCGCCGCACCAAGGCGGGCCAGGCTGCGGTCGAGCGTCACTACCACAAGGTGTTCGCGCATGTGACCGACTCGGTCAGCAACGTTGCGGTGCTGCAGAGCTACAATCGCCTTGGCCACGAGGCCGATACGCTGCGCCGCTACGTCAAGAACCTGCTCGACGCGCAGAACCCCGTGCTCGACTGGTGGGCGCTGGCCAATGCCTTGCACCGTCTGTCATCGGCAATCTCGATGCTGATCGTGTTGTCGATCGGCTCCTATCTCGTCACTCATGGTCAGTTGGGTGTCGGCGACGTCATTGCCTTCACCGGTTTTGCCACGATGCTGATCGCTCGCCTCGACCAGATGTCGGCTTTCGCGAACCAGATTTCGGAGGCCCGTGCCAAACTTGAGGATTTCTACCATCTCGAGGACTCCGCGGCTGATGCCGCCGAGCCGGACGGCTTGCGCGATCTTGCCAACGTCACCGGCCATGTCCGCTTCGAGAATGTCGGCTTTGAGTTCGCCAATTCCGGCCAAGGCATCGACGACGTGTCCTTCGAGGTGCAGGCGGGCCAGACCGTCGCCATCGTAGGCCCGACGGGCGCCGGCAAGACCACGCTCATCAACCTGCTGCAGCGTGTCTTCTCGCCGTCCCATGGCCGTATCCTGATCGACGGCATCGACACCCGCACGGTGACCCGCAAGTCGGTGCGCCATTCGATCGCCACCGTATTCCAGGATGCCGGCCTGCTCAACCGCTCGATCGAGGACAACATCCGTGTTGGCCGCGCCGATGCAAGCAATGACGAGATCCATGCCGCCGCCAATGCGGCTGCCGCACAGGATTTCATCCTGTCCAAGAGCAATGGCTACGACACGGTGGTTGGCGAACGTGGCGGCCAGCTGTCGGGCGGCGAGCGTCAGCGCATCGCCATTGCCCGCGCCGTGCTGAAGGACGCACCGATCCTGGTGCTCGACGAGGCGACCAGCGCGCTCGACGTCGAGACCGAGGACCGCGTCAAGGAAGCGATCGACGAGTTGCGCCGCGACCGCACGACCTTCATCATCGCCCACCGCCTGACCACCGTTCGCGACGCCGATCTGGTCGTGTTCATGGACAAGGGCAGGGTGGTCGAGATGGGCGGCTTCACCGAGCTGTCGCTGCGCAATGGCCGCTTTGCCAGCCTGCTGCGCGCCGGCGGCCTGCTCAACGACGAGGAGGTTCGCCGCCTCAGCCGCACCGTGCTGCAACAGCAGGAAGCAGCCGCCTGAGCTTCTTTCTCCGACCTCCCCTTGTGGGAGGTCGGACCATAGGTCCAGGTGAGAGTACAGGCACGGCCGCCCCAATTGCGTCTGCGACACCACCGCTCGATTGCCCCGAACGCCGTGGCGGTTTATGTAGAACCGCATGAGCGACACGACTTCACGCCTGACCGGCTGGATGGATCTCGCCAACCCGACGCGCTTCGTCGGGCTGGCGGACAAGGTCGTGCCATGGCTGGCCACGATCGCCACACTCATCCTCGCCGTCGGGCTCTATATGAGCTTCGCCGCGCCTGAGGATTTCCAGCAGGGCATAACCGTCCGCATCATGTACATCCACGTGCCTTTCGCCTGGCTGGCCATGATGTGCTACACGCTGATGGCGGTCTCGGCGCTGGGCACGCTTGTCTGGCGGCACCCGCTGGCAGATGTCGCGCTGAAATCCGCAGCCCCCATCGGCGCCGTCTTCACCGCGCTGGCGCTGATCACCGGTTCGATCTGGGGCAAGCCGATGTGGGGCACCTGGTGGGTCTGGGATGCCCGGCTGACCTCGGTCTTCGTGCTGTTCCTGATGTATCTCGGCATCATCGCGCTGACCCGCGCGCTCGACGATGCCAGCCGCGCCGCCTGGGCCGCCGCCATCATCACGCTGGTCGGCTTCATCAACATCCCGATCATCAAGTTCTCGGTCGACTGGTGGAACACGCTGCATCAGCCGGCTTCGGTGTTCCGCATGGGCGGTTCGACCATCGACTCCAGCCTGCTATGGCCGCTTCTGGTGATGGCGCTCGGCTTTACCGTGCTGTTCTTCGCGCTGCACCTGATGGCGATGCGCACCGAAATCCGCCGCCGCCGGGTGATTGCCATGCGCAGGGTTGCGGCACGGCAGGCCGAGCGGTCCGCCAACTGACGCGCGTCGACTGTAATTTTCGCTTTCGCCAACGTCTATCTCTGAGCAGTGAGTGGGGCGCTGAAGCTGCTGATCTCCCCACTTGAGGGGGAGATGGCCGGCAGGCCAGAGGGGGCGCTGTCCCGCCGGCGTGCTGAAGATACTGCGGCGTTTCGCTGGCCTTGACGATGACCCTCACCCCATCCTTCCGCGCGCCGCCACCGGGAGCGTTTCCAGCACCTTGTCGCCGTCGACCAGATTGACCTCGTTGAACAGGTTTGTGACGACGCAGCAATGGTCGGGCACGACGCGCACGCGCTCGCCGATGCGCAGCTTGCCGTCGCCCGAAAGCGTGACGGTGCCGTGCTCCTCGCTCAGGCCCGTCACCCGCGCTCCCGACACGCCGAGCAACTCGCCGAAATCGGTGAGACCCAGCGTGTCGCTGGACAGCGCCTTGCTGCCGGCATCGAGGATAGCGCGCGTCGCTGTGGGATGGCTGACCACCGTCGACAGCACCGTCAGCGCGCAGTCGTCGAGGCCGCCGACGCCTTTGGCGACTTGATAGCGGTCGAGATAAATGTAGGTGCCTGGACGATACTCGGTGACAACAGATGTATCGCTGGAGCGCCACATATCCGGCGTGCCGCCGCTGGAGATGCGTTCGCAGGCGAGGCCCGACGCGGCAAGTGCCTGCTTGGCCTCGGTGAGCCAGGCTTCGGCCTCCGCTGCCCGCCCGGCGGCCGGGTAGGTCATCAGTCCGCCGAAGGCGAGGCCGCCGGCTCTGTCGATCCGTCTTGCCAGCGCGACCGCTTCATCAGCCGACTGCACGCCGCAGCGGCCCATGCCGGTGTCGCATTCGACCAGCACCTGCAGACGATGACCGGCATCGGTGAAGGTGGTTGCCAGCCCTTCGAGTGTCTCCATGCTGTCCGCTGTCACCGACAGGGTGACGCGCCCGTGCAGCCCCAGAAGCCGCTCCAGCTTGGCGCGCCCAAGGATGTTGTAGGGAAGAAAAATATCGGTCAGCCCGGCATCCGCCATCACCTCGGCCTCGCCAATCTTCTGGCAGGTGATGCCGACGGCGCCGGCCGCCACCTGCTTCTTCGCCCAGTAGGGCAATTTGTGCGTCTTGATATGCGGCCTGAGCTTCAGCCCGTTCTTGTCGGCATGCGCCTGGGCGCGGGCAATGTTGGCTTCCGCGCGCGCGGCGTCGATCAGGATGGATGGCGTATCGAGATCGTGGACGGTCGGCATCATCTTTCACCCCATGAGGAATCCGCGGGTTTTATGGCCCTGAAAATCCGTGATGTCACGCGGCCAGCGAAGCGGATCTGTGGTCCATCCGCCTAAGCGCAACGCCCGGCAGGGCGGCGAGATGGATCGACACCGCATCGACGTTCGGCTATGCGATTTGCCAGACAAATCGATACGAAGGGATCATGATCATGAAGCGCTCCGCCATCAACGACATCATCCGCGAAGCCGACGCTTTCATCCGCTCGTTCGGCTACATCATGCCGCCCTTCGCCTATTGGTCGCCGCAGGAGGCGAAGGCGCGCCAGGCCGATTCCGCGGCCGTGTTTACCTCGCGGCTCGGCTGGGACATCACCGATTACGGGCAAGAGAAATTCAGGGAACTCGGCCTGTTCCTGTTCACCGTTCGCAACGGCCGCTACGAGGACATGAAGAAGGGCATGGGCATGCTTTATGCCGAGAAGATCATGATCTCGCGCAAGGACCAGCTGTCGCCGATGCACCGCCACAACATCAAGGCCGAGGACATCATCAACCGTGGCGGCGGCAAGCTGGTGCTGGAACTGTTCATGCACGACCGCGATGGCGGCATCGATCCCAAGGCGGAGGTTTCGGTGCCGGTCGACGGAACCATCCACAGGCTGCCTGCGGGTGGGCTCCTGAAGCTCGACCCTGGCCAGAGCGTCACGCTGCTGCCCGGCGTCTGGCATGCCTTCTGGGCCGAGGGCAAGGACGTGCTGATCGGCGAGGTCTCGACCGTCAATGACGATCTCACCGACAATGTGTTTCGCGAACCGATCGGCCGTTTTTCCAACATCGATGAAGACGTTGCCCCGGTGCACCTGCTGGTGTCCGACTACGAGAAGTGGCTGGGGTAAGGGGCGCCGCCCCACGCCCACGGTGGCGCTAGTCAGACGGCCGAAAGTGGGTAGCCGGTAGCGCCTACCTACTGCGATCCTTGTTCGACCGATCCTGCCGCTTCGTCCTTGAAGACGACCTTTGTGCCTTTTTGCACTTCGGAGGCGAGGTCTTCGGCATCCCAGTTGGTCAGCCGGATGCAACCATGCGAGAAGGTCTTTCCGATCTTGCCTGGGTCCGGCGCCCCGTGAATGCCATAACTATCGATGGACAAATCGATCCAGACCGATCCCACCGGATTGTTTGGTCCGGCAGCGATCGTGAAGGGGCGCTTGGTCTTCACCCCCTTGAAGGCAAACTCTGGATCGTAGTGATAGGTTGGGTGGCGCACCACGCGTTTGACCTCTGCCTCGCCACTCGGCGCGGGCTTCTCCTGGCTCCCGATCGAGGCGGGGTACGTCGCAAGCACTTTGCCGGAAGGGTCGAGCACGCGAACCTGGCGAGCGCTCTTGTCGACCTCGACGTTCCCAATGTCTTGCGGCGGATCACCTCGGGCGACAGCTGGCACCAGCAGCTTTTGCCCCGCCTTTCTGAAGCCGATGCCGGGATTGAGCCGTTCAAGCAGCTGCTCGCTGATGTGGAAGCGCTCCGCCACCTTTTCCAAGGCATTGTGATAGGCGAGCCGGGGCAGGCGGGCCATCCTCTCCATGCGCGCCGGAATTCGCTTGGTGAACGGTCCACGCACATCCTTGCGCGTCAACTCGTAGGTCTCAAGCGCGGGGCGCGAGGAGGTCGCGACCAGCTTGTCCCATGTCTCGCGGCTAAGCTTGCCGTCGGCAGGCAATCCGTTGGCCGCTTGAAACGCACTGACTGCCCGGGTGAAGTTCTCTGCTTGGCGGCCGTCGATCAGGCCTGGCGAGAAGCGTGCACGATCCAGGAGGATTTGCGCCTTCAGCACGGTCGCACTGACGCCTTTCGCTTCGCTGCCGTCAAATTGGGCGTTGTTGACGGTGGCCGCGTCCAGTTTTGCCGCAACCGCTGCGCCGCATGCCATGACGAGCATAGCGGCAGCGGCAAGAACGAGCCTGATCATGGAGGTCACACTCCTGTATGAGCACCTGCTTCTATGACGTCGCACGGCCGATCTGGTTCCATTTCCCTGCATCTGAGTCCGGCTGCCGAGTGCCGATGCGCCGCAGCGAACCCGGACCAGGAGCACCCGGCGGTGGCGCGGGTGCATTGTTGATAAGGGTCCGCCATCATCAAGATGGATGGCGACTCTCGTCAGCGCCTGTGTTGGCAATGGGCCAAGGTCCCATTGAGCGCCTGTTTTCATAGGCTCAGTGACCGAGGAGAGCCAGGATGCCATTTCCTGCCCAGAAGGACAGAAGACCGGCTCAACCAGCCGAGGATGAGCGCCAGGCACGGCTGGAGAAAACAGCCAGGCTCAAGCAGCTTCGGTCCTATGCTTCCTGGCTTTCGTCTGACCCAAACGCCCAGCTTCACGATGAGATAGACTGCTCCGTGCTGATCGACGAAGGCGTGGAACGACGCGGCATGGAGCCTTGGCTGATCGGCAGGTGACACGACCGGGCGGCGAGGTTTCCACCGCCAACGACGATCGGCCGACAATTTGTTTGGCGAGCCGATCGGCCGCAACAGTGGCGACAGGCTGACTTCGCGTCAGTGACAGCAGCCTTGCTGCGCGCTCGTCCTGCACAGGCAGGACGAGGTGATCGGCACATCCGCCTTGGCCATCGCCGCGGCAAGGCTTGTCTGCAATATCGGCAATTCATCAGTCTCGCCGCGCCGTTTCAGGCATTCTACCAGCCCGTGCAGTGCCCAGACATTGTTCGGATGTTGGGCGCAGCGCTGCACCGTGCCGCTCAGGCCCAAATCGTCGCGATAGACCTGTTCTGCTTCTTGCGCGTGGCTCTGGTCGAGAAGCAGCGCCGCCAGCGCATGGCGCGGCGGGTGCATCCACGCCCACGGCTCCGTGTAGGACAAATTGTCGTCAAGCTCGACCGCCTGCCGCAAATGGCCATACGCCTCCTCATGCCGGCCCTGGTGGTACGCCAGCTCGCCGTCGAGCAGAGCGACACCGACAGCCAGCGAAGCCTGCGCCGGGTTGCTGAGGAAGCGCCGCTCGGGCGCAATACCTTTCAGATGCCGATGGAACTCTTCGCGCTCGCGCTCGGCCTCAGCAAATTGCCCAAGCGTCGCATGCGCGACGCCCTTGGCGTAGTGCTGCATGGCCGCCGTCAGCACATAGAGGCCGGGCTCCGCGGTTACAGGCTCGTCGATGATCTCCTGCCAGCGGCCGAAGCGCACCTGAACATGCGATTTCATCGCATGGTAGCCTTCCACCGTCTGCGTGAGCTTGGGCCGGCCCTGGATGGCGACCACCTCGCGCGTGACCAGGCTGCGCACTCTGTCGGCGGCCCACAGTGCAGGCCGGTACTGGCCCGACAACATGCAGGTGAACATCATCAGGTGCAGATCGTGGCAGCAGCCCAGCAAATAGTAGGTCGGCTCGTCGGCATAGGCCAGATAGAGGTCGTTGGCGCGTACCGCCTTTTCGCTGGCAGGTTTTGCTTTCTCATACTCGCCGCACAGCACATAGATGTGCCCCGGCATGTGGTTCATGTGCCCGGCATCGGGGCACATGAAGCCGAGCAGATCCGCTGACCGCATGCCGCGCTCCGGCATGGTGGACATTTCCAGGAGATGGATGTGCAGGTGGACGATCGCCGGATGTTGTGCTGCGCCGGCCGCATCGGCAAGCCGGATCGACCGCTCGCAGACGTCGAGCGCCTCGACGACATCGGAATTCGGCGCCGGCGCGCCGGTCTTGAGGTTCCACAGCCGCCGCACCGTGCGCATCATCAGCGCTTCGACCAGCAGCGCCATCAGATCATGGTCGTTGGGAAAGTCCTGATACACCTGCCGCATCTCGGCGGCATAGGCATCGTCCCACCGTTCGAATTCCTCCGGTGTCACCCGGTGCGGCTTCTGAAAGCGGGCGGCCAGAGCCTCGATCAACCGCCTCTCGATCTTGCTGGCGGAAGCCGCATTGGCGCGCGCCAGCTGGACATGCTCGAAGCAGCGCCTGGTCGCGCTGTCGGCCTCGGCCGCGCCATGCTCTTTCCAGGTCAGATTGTAGAAAGGGCCGGCGGCATAGGCGATGCCCCAATGGATCATCGGGCAGTGAGGATCCGTCTCCAGCGCCTTCTGAAAACACTTGATGCCTTCCTCATGGTTGAAGCCGTAGCACCAGTTGAGGCCAATATCGAACCAACGCTGGGTTTCTGTGGAGCGAGTGGAGATGGGGCGGCGGTAGGTGCCGAGGTCGAAGCGGTCCATGGGTCTCACTCAAATCCTGTGGGGTGCGACCCAAGCTGTCGCAGAGTCCTCGCCATCGATGTGTGCCGAAATCCGCAGGCGTGGCAAACGCAACGAGTGCCATTGCGGCTTTGCTTACATATTTCCGCCACCTCCGGCTGGTCGTTTGGCCAGCGTTTCGTTCTGCCAGCCGGCCAGCTCAGGCAATTCGTCCAGCCAGCTTTTTTCCGTCATCGGGGCATCGCCGGCCTGCGGAGCAGCTTCAGTGGCGTTTTGAATGAGCCAGTCCATCCACTTCCGATAGGCAACCGGGTCCAACTGAGGTGGCAACACCTTGGCCTTGGCCAGCATGCGTTTGCGGAAACTCACCTGCCTGCGGAGTTTGGTCGTCGTGAATTTGATGGCCTTGCCCTGGTATTCGACCGTCCAGCGCTCATCGCCATGGCTGGTCAGCCTGTCGATGGCGAAACCGACGTCCACCGGCCTATCCCGCCACGGAAGCTCGATGGCATTCTTCCTCAGATCCAGTGCCCATCGCCTGTAGTCGGTCCCGGCACGCTGGGGCGGCAGCACCCCAGCCTGTTCGAGCATCTTCCTGCGGAAGGTCGGCTGCTTCTTGAGCTGGCCTGTCGTCAGCTCGACGCGATGCCCACGGAATTCGACGTGCCACCGGATCCTCCCATTGCCGAAATACTTCAGCAGCCTGTCGATGACGAACTCGTCATCGGAGAGCGTCAAGCAGCCCTCCTTGATGCTTTCGAAAATGTACTGGCTGTCAGTGAGCATGACGCGGCATTGTGCTGGAACCTTCATGAAGCTTAGCGAGTAGCACGCGCCGGCGGCAACGATCTTTTTCGCTCCGGGAATCTCGACCGGCTCAATTGCGGGCAACTGCGAGTAGCGCCCGTAAAAGCCCGGTACTGTGCGTTACTGACATAGCGATGCAGATGAAAACGATGCCAAATTGGCGTGCTAAATCATTGGTTTGCTTGTGGGATTTTGGCTGGGGAACCTGGATTCGAACCAGGACTAACGGAGTCAGAGTCCGTGGGTCTACCGTTAACCTATTCCCCAGCAGGCGCGGTCATGAACCGTGCGGGCCGAGCGGCTGAGCCGCTGTGAGCGCTGCCTTGTAGCCGCCAGCGGAAAATAGTCAAGCCTGCTCTGTGGTTCAATGGCACGTTTCGTCAGGTGATTCAGACGCCACACTTCAGATGCCGGCGCGCGGCTCCCAGTCCAATCCCACGCCTCAAGGTTCCGTCCGGCTGAACTGCGAGCGTTCGAAGAACAGCACCACCCCCAGGCCCAGAATCAGCGGGATGATCAGGTAGAACAGCCGGAACACCAGCAGCGCCGCCAGCACGCCGACCGGATCCATGTCGGAAAGCCCCGCCAGGAACACCACTTCGAAGACGCCGAGGCCGCCCGGCGCATGCGAGATCTGCGCGATCGAGAAGGAGACGAGAAAGACGCCCAATATGACGAAGTAACCAGGATTGTGGGCTTCGGGCAGGGCGAAGAAGATGATCGCGGCGGCGGCCAGCAGTTCGATCGGGCCGATCAGCAGCTGCCGGGCGACGATCGGCAGCGCCGGATAGTGGAGCTGAAAGCTGGCGATCTTCAGCGGGCGCAGATGCAGCCAGCTGCCGAAGACATAGGCGGCGACGAGCAGCAGCATCGCGATACCGGCCGCTTCCGACAGGCCGTGATGGGCGATGCCGGAAAACCGGTCGAGTACCTCTGGCTCGAACACCAGAACGAGGCCAGAGGCGAGAATCGTCGATAGCACGAAGGTGATCCAGCAGATCGCCACCAGCACGCCGACATCCTGTCCGGTCAGGCCCCTGGTACCATAGGCGCGATAGCGGATGACGGCGCCCGAAAACACCGAACCGCCAATGTTGTGCGACAGCGCATAGGTGGTGAAGGAGCACAGCGTGACGAACAGCCACGACACGCGCTTGCCGATATGCAGGAGCGCGATGTGGTCGTAGCCGGCAAGCGAGGCATAGGCGATGACCGAACACAGCGCGGCAAGGACCCAACCGCGGGTCGGAATGGCCGTGATACCGTCCCAGACGTCGTCGAGTGAAACGCCGCGCAGTTCGTGCCAGAGCAGCAGCAGGGAGAAGATCACGGCGGCGATGCCGACAACCGGCCAGAAATAGCGTCTCCAGTTCATTGCCTGCCAATTCATTGCCGGAATGCCATGCGTTGCGGGTCCGCTTCCTTTTCCGTGGCTGGTGGGAGGCCGGCTGTGCCGGATTCTTCCGCTCATTTCAGAAATGCCTCATCGAAGCCGGCTATTCAACCGCGAACCCTTGTCGCAGCGGTGGCCGGCAAGATTTGTCCGGCGTGAGCGGCCGAAAGAGACGCCGGCAGGCGTAGCGCCGGCATCTGCGGCGTGCGGGTTCATTACGCGGCCGCACCGGAACGGCGGTTTGCGGCCTGCCGGCAAAATTCGGCACGCGGCTCTTGGTGATCGGGCGCGGCGCTGTTAGTCTGGCGGCAACTTAAAACACTGAAGCGCCTGCTGCGTCCATCATAGGTTCGCGCGGCGCCGGAAGGAACGACAGTGGAAGACCACGACACCGGCGCCGGCGCGCCGGAGGTGGGCGTGTCCAGCGCTTCCCAGCGGTCGGCTGGCCCGGGGAATGCAAGCTGGCAGCAACGCCGCCCGACGGAGCTCCGCTCCACGGACGGGCAGGCGGGCGACGCACCCCACAAAGGCAAGCCCAAGAAGCGGCGCAAGCGAAGGCGCGGGCGCAAGGTTTTTGCGCGCGACGAGGCACGTCCCACGGAGAATCGATCGCCGGCGCCGGGCAAAGCCGGTGTCCCGGCGGCGGAGTCCCACAGACCGTCGGAATCGGTGGCCTCGCCCGCCGCTGTAGTGCCACGGCCGGAACAGAGCGCCCGTCGGCCGCCGGTCCAGGAGCTTCCGGTGTTTGCGGCGCTTGACCTCGGCACCAACAATTGCCGGCTGTTGGTCGCCGTGCCGACGCGGCATGGCCAGTTCCGCGTCATCGACGCCTTTTCGCGCATCGTCCGGCTGGGCGAGGGGCTAACCGCCAATGGCCGGCTCGGCCAGCCGGCGATGGACCGCGCGGTCGAGGCGCTGAAAATCTGCGGCGACAAATTGCGCAACCGCAAAATCAGGAAAGCCCGGCTGATCGCCACCGAGGCCTGCCGCACGGCCGAAAACGGCGTCGAGTTCATCGACCGTGTCGAACGCGAGGCCGGCCTGAAGCTTGAGATCATCGACCGCCAGACCGAGGCGCGGCTGGCGGTGTCCGGCTGCGGCTCGCTGGTCGAGCGCGACACCCAAGGCGTCGTCCTGTTCGATATTGGCGGTGGTTCGTCGGAAATCGCGCTCATCGACCTCGCTGGCCGCCGTTCGCCAAGGCTGGCCAATCATATCGTGTCGTGGACGTCGCTGCCGGTCGGCGTCGTCTCGCTGGCCGAGCGCTTTGGCGGCCGCACGGTGACGCGCGAGATCTTCGCCGCTATGGTCGACGACGTTGCCGGCCGGCTGGCCAGCTTCGACGGTCGCGACCGGCTGAGCCATCTCAAGGCCAGCCCGAATTTCCATCTGCTGGGCACGTCCGGAACCGTGACGACGCTGGCCGGCGTTCACCTTGAGCTCGAGCGCTACGATCGCCGCCGTGTCGATGGGCTGTGGATGGACCGCGACAGCGTCGATCGCATGGTCGAAAGACTGGTTGGCTGGGATTTCCAGCAGCGCTGCGCCAACCCTTGCATCGGTGCCGATCGCGCCGATCTGGTGCTGGCCGGCTGTGCTATCCTCGAGGCGATCCGCGCCGTGTGGCCGTCCGAGCGGCTGCGAGTCGCCGATCGTGGCCTGCGCGAAGGTATTTTGAGCGAACTGATGGCCGATGATGGCGTCTGGCGCAACGATGGCCGTGGCAGAGCGTGAGCAGTCGACCCCCACTCCGTCAAGCTTCGCTCGACACCTCTCCCCCGATCGACGGGGGAGAGGAAAGGCGCGAGGACGCCGGCCTCGGCACCCTTCCTCTCCCTCCGGAGGGGGGAGAGGTGGCTCGGCGAAGCCGAGACGGAGTGGGGGAAGCCGTTCACGAAACGCGCAGACGTCGAAAAACGGCCACAACTCGGCGAGCTAGAAAACTCAGACAAGAAATCAAGCAATGACCAAGAAACCGGAAAAACCAGGGTCCGCCAGCATTCGTGTGCTGAAGACGCGGATCAAGAAGAAGAGCGGGCTGAAGGAATCGTCGCGCCGCTGGCTGCAGCGCCACATCAACGATCCCTATGTCCAGCGCTCCAAGGCTGACGGCTATCGCTCGCGCGCGGCCTACAAGCTGATCGAGATCGACGACAAGCATCATCTCCTGAAACCCGGCATGAAGGTGATCGATCTCGGCGCCGCCCCCGGCGGCTGGTGCCAGGTTGCCGCCGCGCGGACGAAATCGACGGCCGACAAGCCGCATGTCATCGGCATCGATTATCTCGAAATGGACGCCGTGCCCGGCGCGCCGGTGCTGTTGATGGATTTCCTCGATCCGCTGGCGCCGCAAAAGCTGGCCGAGGCGCTGGGTGGGGATCCGGACATCGTGTTGTCCGACATGGCGGCACCGACCACCGGCCACAAGCGGACCGACCATATCCGCACCATGCATCTGTGCGAGGTGGCGGCCGATTTTGCGCTGTCGGTGCTGAAGCCGGGCGGGCATTTCCTCGCCAAGACTTTCCAGGGCGGCGCCGAAAACGAGTTGCTCTCCATGCTCAAGAAGAACTTCCGCTCCGTGCATCACGTCAAGCCGCCGGCGTCGCGGGATGAATCGGTCGAGCTCTATTTGCTGGCCAAGGATTTTAAAGGGCGAGAGCCGCCGCCAGGCGGATCGGAACGTCCAGTGGACGTTCCGAAGGACTCGAGCGCCCGGAGCCATAGCGAAGGGCCGGAGGACGACGAAACGTAAAGCCAGCCGCATCAGTTGCCGGGCGGGCTCACCGTTTCCAGCGTCTTGGGCATGGTCAGCTGGCCATGGCCCGAGACGGCGTTTCCGGCATCGGGCGCCAGCCGGACGAAGGATAGCGATGCCGCCGCCGAGACCGCTGCAACGATGAAGAAGGCAATGTGGAAGTCGTCCAGCGACAGCGGGCCGCCATGGATTGACGTCGATACTTCCAGGATTCCGCCGGCCAGCGCCACGCCGAGCGCGACCGACAACTGCTGGAAGACCGCGGTAATCGGCGTCGCCTTGCTGGTGTCTTCAGCCGAAACCTCGGCATAGGCGAGCGCATTGACGCCGGTGAAGAACATCGAGCGGATGAAGCCGCCGACGAGCAGCATGGCCAGCATCAAGAGATAGGGTGTGTCGGGTGTGAACAGGCCGTTGATGGCGATCGAGGCCGCGGCGACCAGTGAACCGACAACCAGAACGCGGCGGAAGCCGGCGACGCGGAAGATCAGCGCGGTGACGAATTTCATGCCGATGGCGCCGATTGCAGAGACGAAGGTGATCATGCCGGACTGGAACGGCGTCAGCCCAAAGCCGATCTGGAACATCAGCGGCAGCAGGAACGGCACAGCACCAATGCCGATGCGGAACAGTCCGCCGCCAAGCACCGAGGAGCGGAACACCTGGTTGCGGAACAATTCGAGCGCCAGCAGCGGGTTTTTGGCGTGGCGCGCATGCAGCAGATAGAGCGCGCCCGATACGAGGCCGACCGCTACGGTGAGGACACCGACGATTGGCGGCAGATAGGGCAAGCTGACCACCGACAGGCCGAACACCACGCCGGATGCCGCCAGCCCGCTCAGCAAGAAGCCGATGAAATCAAGTGGTGGGGTCTGCGCGGATTCGGTCTCCGGCAGGAAACGCGTCGCCAGCCAGATGCCGATCAGCCCGATCGGCACATTGATCAGGAAAATCCAATGCCAGGTGAAGTACGTGGTGATGAAGCCTCCGACCGGCGGGCCCACCAGCGGTCCGACCAGCGCCGGAACGGTCAGCCAGGACATCGCCGCGACGAGTTCGCTTTTCGGTGTCGCGCGTACCAGCACCAGCCGCCCGACCGGCGTCATCATAGCGCCGCCGATGCCTTGCAGGAAGCGCGACACCACGAAAGCCGGCAGCGAACCGGAGAGGGCGCAGGCGATCGACCCGACGATGAAGACCGCGATCGCGGCGCGAAAGATATTCTTGGCGCCGAAACGGTCTGCCATCCAGCCGCTGATCGGAATGAAGATCGCCAGCGATACCAGATAGGCAGTCAGCGCCAGCTTGAGCGCGATCGGGCTGGTGTGGATGTCGACGGCGATCGCCGGCAGCGATGTCGCGATGACGGTCGAATCCATGTTTTCCATGAAAAGGGCGACCGCCAGTATAAGCGGAATGGTGCGGTTCAAGGAACGCGTCCAGACTTGAATGTTGCGTTGCCGGTTGCATGTCGGCCTTGAGGCGGGCGGTTACCATGCCTTCGCCGGCATGTCGCATTAATTTGCTGTCACTTTTGTGCGACCGGCAACCACAGGTCGCATCCCCTCGCCGAAAAGTCACCTTTCCGGGAGCGTGAAATCATCGGCTTTTCATCGGCGCCCGGACGTGGTACCAGCCAGCGCCAATCCTGAAAGGGAAGAAACGAGTCGGCGCTGTCCATTCCGGTCCAGCGCTTTTTTGTATTCCGAGGACTGGCTATGGCAAAAATCATCGAAACGTCCACCGGCGCATTGGCGCTGACCTTTGACGACGTGCTGCTGCAGCCCGGTCATTCCGAGGTCATGCCCGGCGAAACCGATGTCCGCACCCGCATCGCCGGCGACATCGACCTCAACGTGCCGATCCTCTCGGCGGCGATGGACACTGTCACCGAGGCGCGGCTTGCCATTGCCATGGCCCAGGCCGGCGGCATTGGCGTCATCCACCGCAATTTCTCGCCGGCCGAACAGGCCGAGCAGGTGCGGCAGGTCAAGAAATTCGAGTCCGGCATGGTGGTCAATCCCGTTACCATCGGCCCCGACGCGACGCTCGCCGACGCGCTGGGCCTGATGCGCAGCTATTCGATCTCGGGCATTCCGGTGGTCGAGAACGGCGGCAGCGGCGGTCACAAGATCGGACGGCTGATCGGCATCCTGACCAATCGCGACGTGCGCTTTGCGTCCGATCCGGCGCAGAAGGTCCATGAACTGATGACCCGTGACAACCTGATCACAGTCAAGGAGAATGTCGACCAGGACGAGGCCAAGCGGCTTCTGCATCAGCACCGCATCGAAAAACTGGTGGTCGTCGACAGGCAGGGCAATTGCGTCGGATTGATCACCGTCAAGGACATCGAGAAGTCGCAGCTCAACCCGCACGCCAGCAAGGACTCGCAGGGCCGCTTGCGTGCCGCCGCCGCCACCAGCGTTGGCGATGACGGTTTCGAGCGCGCCGAACGCCTCATCGATGCCGGCGTCGACCTTCTGGTGATCGACACCGCGCATGGCCACTCGCAGCGCGTGCTCGACGCTGTCACGCGGGCGAAAAAACTATCCAACTCGGTCCGCATCCTGGCCGGCAACGTCGCCACCGCCGCGGGCACGCAGGCGCTGATCGACGCCGGAGCGGACGCCGTCAAGGTCGGCATCGGTCCGGGTTCCATCTGCACGACCCGCATCGTTGCCGGCGTCGGCGTGCCGCAGCTTTCCGCCATCATGTCGGCTGTCGAGACGGCGCACAAATCCGGCGTCTCGGTGATCGCCGATGGCGGCATCAAATATTCCGGCGATCTTGCCAAGGCGCTGGCCGCCGGCGCCAGTGCCGCCATGATCGGCTCGCTGCTGGCCGGAACCGACGAAAGCCCTGGCGAGGTCTATCTGCACCAGGGCCGCTCCTTCAAGGCCTATCGCGGCATGGGCTCGGTCGGCGCCATGGCGCGCGGCTCCGCCGATCGCTACTTCCAGGCCGAGGTGCGCGACACGCTGAAACTGGTCCCTGAAGGCATCGAGGGGCAGGTTCCCTACAAAGGACCTGTGTCCGGAGTGTTGCACCAGCTTGCAGGCGGGCTGAAAGCCGCTATGGGTTATGTTGGTGGCCGTGATCTTGCCGATTTCCGCGAGCGCGCCACTTTTGTGCGCATATCCAATGCCGGACTTCGTGAAAGCCACGCCCATGACGTCACGATTACCCGCGAAAGCCCGAACTATCCCGGCGGAGCCTGACCAGTACGGGTTCGGGCGTAACCTGACGGCAACGATCCTGCGGCTATCGCGCCACGCAGGCGCGCTCTGTTTCCTGTCAGGGGTGGTTTTCATCGCCATGACGGCTCTGGAATTCTTCTATTTCCGCCAGTTGAGCGGCGGCTTGCCGTCACTCGACATGCGCATTTTAGGGTTTACGCCGGACGAAGGCATGGCCTGGCTGACGGCGCTCGGCCGGCGCGGCGGCGAGATCATTCTCGTCTGGCATTATCTGACCTTCGATCTGTTGTTCCCGGCGCTGCTGTCGGTCACGCTGGTCAGCCTCATCCTGGCCGCCGGCCGGCGATTGAAGGCTTTCCGCGTGCTGCCGGCGCAGCTGCAGTCGATTTTCGCGTTGGTCCTGGTGCTTCCCTACACGCTTGCACATTACGTTCAGAACTTTGCGGTGGCGCGGCTTCTGTCCGATTTCCTGTCGGCCAACCCGGACTCGCTGTCTTTCGCCTCGGCGCTCACCGTTACCAAATTCGCGCTTTTCGCCATACCGGTGATCGTCATTGCCGCCTTCTGGCTGGCAGGCCAGAAACGCCAGGCCTGATGCCGCGCGGAAAGCACAGCCGGGTAGGGGACACTTCGTGAACCAGACCACGATCTTCTGGCCTGTTCTGGCGCATGTGCTGCTGATCTACATCGTCTACTGCGTGCTGGGTCGCCGCAGATACGGCGCAGTCAGGTCAGGCGAGGCGAAACCCGGTCAGTTCAAGGTGCGTTCGACCGAGCCGGCCTCCAGCGTCACCGTTGCCGCCAATCTCACCAACCAGTTCGAACTGCCGGTGCTGTTCTATGTGCTGTGCCTGACGCTGCACCTGACCAACGGCGTCAACTATCTGACCCTGGCGCTGATGTGGATTTTCGTCGCGTCGCGCTATTTCCATGCCTGGGTTCACCTGACCAGCAACAATCTGCTGCTGCGCAGCCGGTCATTCTTCGTCAGTGCGGTGATTCTCCTGTTGGGATGGATCTGGTTCGCGCTGCACCTGCTCGGCGCGGTCTGAGCAGAGCAGCTCTCCCTTCCCCATTTGCGGGAGAAGGAAAGAACGCTCGTCTACAGATCGAACACCGCTATCTTGCGTTTGTCGAACTTGATGCCGATCTCGCCGCGCACCAGCTTGAGCGCGGCCTCGCCGAACACCGCGCGGCGCCAGCCCTGCAGGGCCGGTACGTCGGCTTCCTCGCCCTCGGCGGCGATACGGTCGATGTCGTCGCTGGAGGCCAGCACTTTCGAGGCGACGCCTTCCTTTTCGGCGACGATCCGCAGCAGCACCTTCAACAGTTCCGCCGCGGCGCTCGAGCCCTCGGGCGGCTGGAAACTCTTTGGCAATTTCGGCATCTGCTCCTTGGGCAAGGCAAGTGCGGTGTTGACCGCGCCGAGCAGCGCCGTTGCCGTCGACGAGCGCTCCCAGCCCTTCGGTGTCGTGCGCAGCTTGCCGAGGGCTGCCGTGTCGCGCGGCGCCTGCTGCGCCACCTCGTAGATCGCGTCGTCCTTGAGCACGCGGCCGCGCGGGACGTCGCGTTCCCGCGCCTCGCGCTCACGCCACGCCGCAACGCCCTGCACGATCGCCAATTCCTGCGGTTTGCGCAGCCGCATCTTCAGCCGCTTCCAGGCGTCCTCGGGATGCGGATCATAGGTTTCGCGTGAGGTCAGCACGTCCATCTCCTCGTTGAGCCAATGGGCGCGGTTTTCCCGCTCCAATTCGGCGCTGAGGTGCTGATAGACCTCGATCAGATGCGTGACGTCGGCCAGCGCGTAGTCGAGTTGCTTGTCGGAAAGCGGCCGGTGGCGCCAGTCGGTGAAGCGCGACGACTTGTCGAGCCGCGCGCCGGTAATGCGCTGCACGAGCTGATCGTAGGAAACACTGTCACCGAAGCCGCAGACCATCGCCGCCACTTGCGTGTCGAACACCGGATGCGGAACCAGATCGCCGAGGTGGACGATGATTTCGATGTCCTGCCGCGCGGCGTGGAAGACTTTGACCACCGCTTCATTGGCCATCAGCCTGAAGAACGGCTTCAGGTCGATATCGGGCGACAGGGGATCGATGAGCGCCGTCACGCCGGGTGCGGCCATCTGGATCAGGCACAGGATCGGCCAAAAGGTCGTTTCCCGAATGAATTCGGTGTCGACGGTGACGAAATCCGACTTTTCGAAAGCGGCGAGAACGGTCTCGAGTTCTTTCTGGGTGGTGATGACGTTCATCAAATCGCTTTTGACAGGAGTAAGGTCTTCCTAGATTTCAGCCGCCAGGGCTTTCGTCAAGCTTTGGCACCGCCATCATCAGGTTCCCGGACCATCGGAATCGTCGTTTCTCCTGGCCAGCCGCGCGAAAACCGTCGAAGTGCGCAGGAGCGCGGTGAAGCGGCCGCGCCTGCCTGCAGGCACGCCAGACCGGGCCTGCATGCGGTAAAGGATGACGGCGATGAAGATCGCATAGACCACCGCGCTGAATACAAACAGGGCGCCCGGTCCGAAATATTGCATCGCGGTCGAGGCGGCGAACGGGCCGCCAATCGCGCCGAAGGAATAGAACAGCATCAGCGCCGCGTTGATCAGCACGAACTCGCCCGTGTCGGCGCGGTCGTTGGAATGCGCCGCCGACAGCGAATAGAGCGGCATGGCGAAACAGCCGAAGATGAAGATGAAGATGAAGTTGAGCGCCGGATTGCTGCCGGCGATGAACACCAGCGCCAGCGCCGAGAACATCGCGCAGCACGTCGTCATCAGCAGCACCCGGCGCCGGTCCCAGCGGTCGGAGAGGTAACCCAGCGGATACTGGATGATGGCGCCGCCGAAAATGCCGACGCTGACGAAGGTGACGACATCGGCGACCGACATGCCGATCTGCTCGGCATAGACCGGCGACAGGGTGCGAAAGGCGCTGTTGGTGACGCCGACGGCGATGCAGCCGAAGCAGCCCAGCGGCGAAATCCGCCAGACGCGCGCCAGGTCGAGCTTGACCTCTTCGGGTGGCGCCGGGTTGGAGCGGTCGCCGAGCGACACCGGCACCAGCGACAAGGTGATCATCATCGACATGATGGCGAAGATGGCGAAACCGCCAGCGCCGAAGACCGGGATCAGGAACTGCGCTGATGTCACCGAACCGATGTCGACCATCCGGTAGATCGCCAGCACGCGTGCCCGGTCGTGATTGCCGACGCCGGAATTCAGCCAGCTTTCGACGATGGTGAACAGCCCGGCGAAACAGAAGCCGCCGGCAAGGCGCACCGCGCACCACATCACCGGATCGATGACCAGCACCAGAAGCAAGGTGCCGACCGAGGCGATTGCCGCCAGCGCCGAAAACGCCCTGATATGGCCGACCGCCTTCATGATGCGGGTGATGGCCAGGCAGCCGAGCAGGAAGCCGGCGAAGTAGAAGGTGCCCATCAGGCCGATGTCGGAAGCCGAAAACCCTTCCTGCGCGCCGCGCAGCGCGATCAGCGTGCTCTGCAGCCCATTGCCGCCGAGCAAAATGCCGGCGGCGAGAAGGAGCGGGATCATCGGGCGGATGGAGGACATGAAGAGGCGATCACGTGTCGGTGATCCCTTCTTGAACCATCACCCTGGCCAACGCCAGCAGCAATTCCCTGCGCCAACAGGGATGATCGCTGTATTCGCCTGGATTCGTTTCCGCGTTTTGCTTGGTCAGCGCTCAAGGCTGCCGGCGACGTGACTGCCGATCGTCGGGCCACAGGCTGAGCCGCTCGGCTGCTCCCGTTGCGATGCCTATTCCTGCGAGGACTGCCACCAGCCCGACAATCAGGTTTGCGCTTACCTGTTCGCCCAGGAAGACAACACCGAAGATCGATGCCGTCACCGGATTAACCGCAACGGAGACGGCAACCAGTGTCGGCGACGCGCGCTCGAGCGCGAATGCCCAGAGGAAGAAAATGAAGGCGCCGCAAATTATGGCCAGATATGCGCTCGCGATCCACTGAGGTGCGCTGAGAGTGGCAAGTCGCGCGAAGCCTCCGTTCGAAACCACCAGGACCGATAGGCAGACCGCGCCCACGCCCATGCCAAACGCCACGAACGGGATCGGCGCGGTGCGGGATAGAAATGGTCTCGACCAGACGTTGTAGAGCGCCATGCAGAAAGCGGCCGCGACCATGAGAAGATCTCCGCGCCAGGCATCTGGGGGAGCAGTCATCAGGCTCGTGCCGAGCGCTACGGCCACCCCTGCCATTGCGATCAGGACACCGACGATCTTGCGGATGGTCGGCGGCTCGATCCTCAGAACTGCCGCGGCAAGCATTGTGAGCAGAGGCAGTGTCGAAAGCGCAAGCGCACCTCGCGCGGCCGTTGTGTAGACAAGGGCTCCATTGAAGAGCACCGGAAACAGCCCGAAGAACAGAAGACCCAATGCACCAGTGCCGAGCCAGTCGCTCTTCGGCGGCCACCTGTCTCGTCGCCAGAGAGCTACGGCGGCCAAAACCAGAAAGCCGCCGCCGAACCGGACCGCACCGATAACGAGAGGATCGAGCGTGCCCGCGAGATATCGCGTTGCGCCAACGGCGGTGCCCCCAAAAGCGCTGGAGAGAATCGCGGCGAGCACTCCTGTGATTTCCATGGTTCCTGACCTTGCCAACTCTGAACCACGGATATCGGGCAGGCGGGCCATAAGGAATCGAATAAGCTCAATGAGTTTGATAACATTCCACTATGAGCATCCCGAATCTCGATCCGGACCTTCTGCGGGCCTTCGTCGTCGTTGCCGAGCGCCTCTCGTTCACGCGAGCCGCCGAGCAGCTCAATAGAACGCAGGCGGCCGTCAGCTTGCAGGTGAAACGTCTTGAGGAGCGCATCGAGACCATCTTGTTCCGGCGCTCGACAGCCCGCGTTGAACTCACCGCCGCCGGGGAGGGCTTTCTGATCGATGCCCGCCGCATACTTGCTCTCAATGAGCAGGCGATTGCGCGTGTTTCCGGTCAGCAGGTGGCCGGACAGGTTCGCATCGGGGTCATGGAAGATTATGGCACCAAGATCCTGCCGCGCCTCCTTTCTGGCATCGCCGAGCGATTTCCGTTGGTGCAGGTCGAAATGGAGATCGGTCTCACCGCCCGGCTCCTGAAACGGCTTGGGTCGTCGTTCGACGCCGTCATCGCCATGTACCCGGAAGGCACAACCGAGGGGGATCTGATATGCCGCGAAAGGGCGATTTGGGCAGCGGCGGCGACCCGTGCCGTCGAGGAACTCGATCCGCTGCCCGTCGCTCTGTCGAGCCCCGATTGCCTGTTTCGCTCCTGGGCCATTGAGGCGCTCGACAAGGCAGGGCGGCCATGGCGTTTGGCCTATGTCAGTCCAAGCCTTTCAGCCACGGAGGCGATCGTCGAGCAGGGCCTTGCGATCACCGTGGTCAAAGGCAGCATGCTGGCGCCCGGCCTGCGCGGCATCCATCCCGGCCGATATCTGCCGCCGCTGCCCGGAGCGGAGATCCGCCTTCATCGGGCCGAAACGTCTTCCGCCAGCGCCGTGCTGGTAATCGATCACCTTGCTCATCGCCTCCTTCTATCGGCGCCGGGCTCATAGGGCTATCCGAACTCGGAAGCAGTCGGTCAATCCCGGCTGAAATTTTGCATTTTCCGCGATGCGGCATGGATGACGAACGCTTCAATATCTTCCTTTGAGTAGCCGAGAAGCGTGCCTTCAAGTCTCGCCAGATCGTTCGATGTGAACGCGTCGAAGGCTTCTCCGCTGCGGCACATCCGGGACATCAGTAGGCTGAGCTTGCAGCGCCATTCCTCCGTCGGCAGGCAGTAGCAGCGTTCTTCCACGGACGTTTTGGGGTCAACCTGGGAAAACTTAAGGATGCGGCCTTCCTCGACAAACGGCCCGAAATCCGCGTCACCGATATCTTCGGCGCTCATGTTCGGCTCGGCCGCGAATGCAGCCATTGGCTTGTCGCCTCGAAGCATCAATTCCAACTCGGGGCCATTGTGTGGTCCGATCCCCTTTGGGCGAGCACGTTCAGGCACAAATCATCTCCAAATCGTGTGATGGCCGTATGGTCGCAAGTAGCACTGCCAGCGGCAATGCCCGACGGTCGGCCCTGGCGCGAACTCTGAAGGTCGGACCAAGAGGCAATCGAGTGTCCGCTTGCCTTGACAAATCCGGCCTCCCATGCGCTTTTCGCGCAAATTTCAGGCTGGGCGGTGATGCTTCGGCCCCAGCACCCCGGACTTTACCAATGACAATGCACCGTTACCGCAGCCATACCTGTGCCCAGTTGAGGAAGAGCGACGTCGGCTCGACCGTTCGCCTGTCGGGCTGGGTGCATCGCGTGCGCGATCATGGCGGCCTGCTCTTCATCGACCTGCGCGACAATTATGGCCTCACCCAGATCGTCGCCGATCCGGATTCGCCTGCCTTCAAGGTCGCCGAAACCGTGCGCGGCGAGTGGGTCATTCGGGTCGACGGCGAGGTCAAGGCGCGCTTGCCCGAGACCACCAACGCCAATTTGCCGACCGGCGAGATCGAGATATTCGCCCGCGAGATCGAGGTGCTGTCGGCGGCCAAGGAATTGCCCCTGCCGGTGTTCGGCGAGCCCGACTATCCCGAGGATATCAGGCTGAAATACCGTTTTCTCGACCTGCGCCGCGAGACGCTGCACAAGAACATCATTGCGCGGACAAAAATCATCGCCGAAATGCGCAAGCGCATGGGCGATGTCGGCTTCACCGAATTCTCGACGCCGATCCTCACCGCCTCGTCGCCGGAAGGCGCGCGCGACTTCCTGGTGCCGTCGCGCATCCACCCCGGCACCTTCTACGCGCTGCCGCAGGCGCCGCAGCAGTACAAGCAGCTGATCATGGTGTCGGGCTTCGACCGCTATTTCCAGATCGCGCCCTGCTTCCGCGACGAGGATCCGCGCGCCGATCGTCTGCCCGGCGAATTCTACCAGCTCGACCTCGAAATGAGCTTCGTCGAACAGGACGACGTGCTGTCGACCATGGAACCTGTCATGCGCGGGGTCTTCGAGACCTTCGCCAACGGCAAGCCGGTGACGCAGAATTTCCAGCGCATTCCCTATGATGTGGCCATGCGCAAATACGGTTCCGACAAGCCGGACCTGCGCAACCCGATCGAGATGCAGGCCGTTTCCGACCATTTTCGCGATTCCGGCTTCAAGGTGTTCGCCAACATCCTGGCCAACGATCCGAAGGCCGAGGTGTGGGGCATTCCCGCCAAGACCGGCGGCAGCCGCGCCTTCTGCGACCGCATGAATTCCTGGGCGCAGGGCGAGGGCCAGCCGGGGCTGGGCTATATCTTCTGGCGCAAGGAGGGCGACAAGCTCGAAGGCGCCGGCCCACTCGCCAAGAACATCGGCGAGGAGCGGACCGAAGCGATCCGGCAGCAGCTCGGCCTTGCCGATGGCGACGCTGCCTTCTTCGTCGCCGGCGATCCGAAGAAATTCGTTTCCTTCGCGGGTGCGGCGCGCACGCGCGCCGGCGAGGAGCTGAACCTTGTCGACCGCGAGCGTTTCGAACTGTGCTGGATCGTCGATTTCCCGTTCTTCGAGTGGAACGAGGAAGAGAAGAAGATCGACTTCGCGCACAACCCGTTCTCGATGCCGCAAGGCGGCATCGATGCGCTGAATGGCGAGGACCTGCTCGGCATCAAGGCGTTCCAGTACGACATGGTCTGCAACGGGTTCGAGATCGCCTCAGGCGGTATCCGCAACCATCTGCCCGAAACCATGGTCAAGGCGTTCGAGACGGTCGGGCTGGATCGCGCCACGGTCGAGGAGCGCTTTGGCGGCCTCTATCGTGCCTTCCAGTATGGCGCACCGCCGCATGGCGGCATGGCCGCCGGTGTCGACCGCGTCGTCATGCTGCTGCTTGGCGCCAAGAACCTGCGTGAGATCACCATGTTCCCGATGAACCAGCAGGCCTACGATCTGTTGATGAACGCACCGTCGGAAGCGAGCCCGCAGCAGCTTCGCGACCTGGCGCTGCGCGTTGCCGTGCCCAAGAAGGACGCCTGATCGCGCTTCGGGCGATGCTTTAAAGAACCGCCCGAACCGATTCTTTCGATTCGCTAATCCCGATAAAAAAGCCCGGCATCGCTGAACTGACCCCCGAAAGTTGGACATCAACCTTCGGGGGTTTTCATGTCCAAACACAGCGAGAGTTTGAAGCGCACTGTTGTTGATCGTTATTTGAATGGTGAAGAGAGCTATGCGAGCGCCGGTGCAGCCGACGGCGTAGATGCTGCAACGGTGCGCAAATGGGTTGCGAGCTATCAAGCGCACGGGGTTGCCGGCCTCGCTCGCAAGCTCAGCCACTATGAC
>NZ_RZRV01000031.1:0-78063 GCF_004023085.1 Mesorhizobium sp. M7A.F.Ca.US.010.02.1.1
TTCCCCCCCCGCCGATCCAGCCTCGCCACCAGCCGGTCCCCCGCCCACTGGATGCCGCAGACCAGGACGATCAGCACGATGACCACCGCGATCATGATGGACGTCTCAAATCGTTGATAGCCGTAGCGGATGGCGAGGTCGCCGAGGCCGCCGGCACCGATGGCGCCGGCCATGGCCGAGGCACCGATCAGCGTCACCAGCGTCACCGTGAAGCCGGCGACAATGCCGGGCAGGGCTTCCGGCACCAGCACCTCGCGGATGATCGTCCAGCGGTTGCCGCCCATGGCGCGCGCCGCCTCGATCAGCCCGCGATCGACTTCGCGCAGCGACACTTCGGCGATGCGCGCATAGTAGGGCGTGGCGGCGATCGACAGCGGCACGATGGCCGCCCATGTGCCGATCGAGGTGCCGACGATCAGCCGCGTCACCGGGATGAGCGCGACCAGAAGGATGATGAAGGGCACCGAACGGAAGCCGTTGATGACGGCGCCAAGCGCCCGGTTCACCCACAGGCTTTCGGCAATCCCGCCGCGTTCGGTGGCGATCAAGGCCAGGCCGAGCGGCAGGCCGAAGACCAGCGAGATGAGGCCGGAGGCGGCCGTCATCAGCACCGTCTCCCAGATCGAACGCAGCAGAAGTTCAAACAGGATCGGCGACATGGCCAAGCACCTCCACCCGCGCCTGGCGGGCCTGCAGGAATGTGATGATGTCAGCGAGATGATTTGCATCGCTGCCGGGAACCGAAAGGAACAGCGTGCCGACCGGCTGCTGCTGGATATGGTCGATGCCGCCATGGACGAGGCGGAAGGCGCCTGGAACAGCAATGGCAAGGTCGGACAGCAGCGGGCTGCTTGCTGCCTCGCCGGCCACGTCCACGCGCAGGATCGTCTCCGCGCCGGCCGCCGGCAGCAGCCGGGCCGTCAGTTCGGCTGGCAGCTGCGGCCGGATGGCGCCGAGCAGGCTTCTGGTGATGTCCGAGCGCGGGTCAGCGAACACCGACCACACCGGCCCTTGCTCTACGATGCGCCCGGCGTCGATCACCGCCACGCGGTCGGCGATCGAGCGGATCACCTCCATCTCATGGGTGATCAGCAGGATGGTCAGGCCGAGCTGCCGGTTGATATCCCTGAGCAGCGCAAGGATCGAGCGCGTCGTCTCCGGATCGAGCGCCGAAGTGGCTTCATCCGACAAAAGCAGCGCCGGCCGTGCTGCCAGCGCCCTGGCGATGCCGACGCGCTGCTTCTGGCCACCCGACAGCGACGCCGGATAGGCTTTTGCTTTCTCCGACAGGCCGACGAGATCGAGCAGTTCGGCGGCGCGCTTCAGCCTCTCGGCTTTCGGGCGCCCCTCGATCTTGAGCGGTAGCGCCACATTGTCCTCGACGGTCTTGGCCGACAGCAGGTTGAAATGCTGGAAGATCATGCCGATGCGTCGCCGCAACGGCTGCAGGTCGCGCTCGCCTAGCCGGCTGATCTCGCGGCCCTCGATGAACACCTCGCCGGAGTCAGGCCGTTCCAACCCGTTCAGGCAGCGGATCAACGTCGATTTGCCGGCGCCGCTGCGACCGATGATACCGAGGATCTCGCCCTTGCGCACGGTCAGCGAGATGCCGTCGAGCGCCGCTGTCACACCGAAGCGGCGCTTCAGGTCGACGAGGCGCACGACGTCCTGAGACGCGTCGGGCCGGGCATGCGTCGGATCGGCGGTTTCTCCGGATGCCGTGATATGCTGGTTCATGAATGTTCCTGTTCTCCGAAAACGCAATCGCGGCCCGCGCCTGAGCGCGGACCGCTGTTGCTCTCGAACCGGGTTTCCGGTCGACGATCGGGTCAATAGGCGCTGAGGCCGGTGCCCTTGTAGACCTTGTCGAACTCGGCCTTCACCGCCTCGTTCTGATAGGAGGCCACCAGCGTCTTCACCCAGGCCTCGTTCTCGTTGCCGGCCTTCACCGCGATGAAGTTGCGGTAGGGATTGTCGGCGATGGGCTCCTGCGCGATGCGGTTTTCCGGCGTCAGGCCGCTTTTCAGCGCCCAGTCGGTGTTGACCACGGCCGCGTCGAGATCCTCGACCGAGCGGCCGACGATGCCGGCGTCGAGTTCCTTGATCACCACCTTCTTCGCATTCTCGGCGATGTCGGCGGTGGTGGCCAGAATGCCGGTGCCGTCTTTCAGCTTGATCACGCCCTCGTTCTGCAGCACGCGCAGCGCCCGGCCTTCGTTGGATGGGTCGTTCGGCACGCCGACGACCGCGCCCTCGGGCAGGTCGGCGACTGCTTTGTACTTCTTCGAATAGAGGCCGATCGGCCAGACGCCGGTATAGCCGACACGCACGATGTGGTAGCCCTGTGTCTTGATCTGGTTGTCGAGATAGGGCTGGTGCTGGAAGGCGTTGGCGTCGATCTCGCCGCGCTCCAGCGCCTCGTTGGGCTGGGTGTAGTCGTTGAACACCACGGTCTCGATGGCGAGGCCCTTTTCGGCCGCCTGGGCGACGACGACGCGCCAGACATCCTCGTCCTCGCCGCTGATGATGCCGACCTTGATCGCCTTCTTGTCCTCGGCGAACGAAGCATGCGGCGCCATCAAGCTGCCGACCGCGACGGCCGATGCGAACAGCAGAGCCAAGCCGCTGCGCCGGCTGATGGTTGACCCTGAGGAAGATGGCAAAGTGTTTTTGAAGTCGGACATGATTGATCTCTGCGGTTGTGAAGTCATGCGGCCAAGCGGACTGCCCAGCCTTGATCACATCGTCAGAAATTCTATTGATTTAATCAAAGAACGCGTTTCGCCGTTCTCGCCAAAGCCGGGAATATTCTCTCAAAAATTCCAACGAAGAGAGAACAAGACGGCGCTCGGCCGACCGCCGCCGGATCTAAGGCGATCCCGGGCATCTCCGTGGGAAGGTCAGATTCGGAAGGAGACCAGCGCCACGGTTGGTCTCAAAGCGCGATCCAGGCGGTCTTGAGTTCCAAATATTTCTCCAGCGCGTGCAGCGACTTGTCGCGGCCGAAGCCCGACTGCTTGACGCCGCCGAGCGGCACGGTGATGTCGGCGCCGCCATAGGTGTTGACGTGGACGACGCCGGCATTGATGGCGCGCACCATGCGATGCGCGGTGGAGAGGTTGGCGGTCCACACCGCGGAGGCAAGCCCGTAGACGGTCGAATTGGCAAGCCGAACCGCCTCCTCCTCGGTTTCGAAGCGCATCACGCCGAGCACCGGCCCGAACACCTCCTCACGCGCAAGCTGCATGTCTTGCGTGACGTTCTCGAAGATCGTCGGCGCCATGTAGCTGCCGCCGGTCTCTGTCAGGATCCGTTCGCCGCCGGTGACGAGACGGGCACCTTCTTCCGTGGCCCTGGTGACGAAACCGAGGTTCTTGTCCAGCTGTTCGGCGCTCGATACCGCGCCGATGTCGCTGGAGAGATCGAGCGGGTCGCCGACTTTCAGCCGGGTCGTTGCCAAGAGAAGCTCGTCCATGAAACGGTCATAGACCGACGCCTGGACGAGCAGGCGCGAGCCAGCGACGCAGACCTGGCCGGAATTGCGAAAAATGCCGTTGGCCGAGACGACCGCCGCCTGTTTCAGGTCGGGAGCATCGGCAAAGACGATGTTGGGCGACTTGCCGCCGAGTTCGAGGAAGGCGCGTTTCAGGTTGGAGCGAGCGGAATATTCGAGCAGCCGTCGGCCGACCGGGCCGGAACCGGTGAAGGCGATGGCGTCGACATCCATATGCAGGCCGAGCGCCTCGCCGGTAACCGAACCACGGCCGGTGACGACATTGAGCACACCGGCGGGAAGTCCGGCCTCGCTTGCCAGTTCGGCCAGCCGCAGCAGCGTCAGCGAAGCGATTTCCGGCGGCTTGACCACCACGCAATTGCCGGCGGCAAGCGCCGGCGCAATCTTCCAGGCGCCGATCATCAGCGGAAAATTCCACGGCACGATGACGCCAACGACGCCGAGCGGCTCCTTGTGGATCAGTCCCAGAACATTGTCGGCCGTCGGCGCGATCTCGCCATAGACCTTGTCGATGGCCTCGGCGTAGTAGCGGATGGTGCCTGCCGCCGACAGCGGTTCGGCCTTGTAGGCCATGCCGATCTCGGTGCCATTGTCGCGCACGCCGAGCACGGCGAGCTCGTCGGCATGCTTTTCGACCAGCTCGGCGAATTTCGTCAGCACCTTCTTGCGAAAGGCCGGCGCTGATCGCGACCACGAGCCCTTCTCGAACGCCTTGCGCGCCGACTTCACGGCGCGGTCGATATCGGCGGCGTTGCCGTCGGCGATGCTGGCGAAAGGTCGGCCGTCGATCGGCGACGTCACCGGCAGGCTTGCGCCGCTTGTTGCCTCGATCTGCACGCCATCGATGAACAGCCCCCGCGCGCCGATCTCCGTCTTGCGCAGCGTGTCGATGGCATTCTGACTGATCATGGATGACGGACTCCCAAGGACACATGCAATGTGGTGGGCGCGCGGAATTCCCAGCCGCGGAACACCGGTTCCCTGCCCTGCACAAGGCTGAGATCGGGGAAGCGTTGGAGCAACAGCCTTACCGCAAGGCACATCTGCTCGCGTGCGAAGAACCGGCCCGAGCAGAAATGATGGCCGAAGCCGAAGGCGGCATGGTTGCCTTCATCGCGGTTGATGTCGAAGCGGTCGGGATCGGCAAAGCGGCTCTCGTCGCGGCTTGCCGAAGAGACGAGGGCGGCCACCGCTGCACCGGCCGGGATCGTCACGCCGCCAAGCTCGACCGCCCGCGTCGTCTGCCGTGTCTGGGTGCCGATCGGCGCCACCCAGCGCAAGCCCTCGTCAACCGCCTTCGACACAAAGGTCTCGGGATCGGCGAGCACCTGCCGCATCTGTTCGGGATGGGCCAGCAGGCCGGCGACGATCGAGCCGGCGCCATGTCCGGGCTCCTGCATGCCGCCGAGCAAGATCACCTTGATGCTCGGCATCAGGAAGTCGATTGGCCGCGTCGTGCCCTCCGGCATGCCGTCATGCAGCATATGCGACAGCGCGGAAACATCCGGTGCACGAGCAAGCCTTTCCAGCGTCGGCAGGATGGCGTCGCCGACCTCGGCGCTGATCGCGTCGGCGATCTCCTGCCGCTTCGGGTCGTTCTCGAAATTGATGGCGCCCTGGGCAAGGCCGTAGAACCAGCGGCGCAGCGTCGGCATCTCGATGTCGGCAAGGCCGAGCGAGCGCGCCAGGCTGAGCGTCGACACCGGCTCGAAATAGTCGGCCATTAGTTCGGCCGCACCCTGTTCGGCGATCCGGTCGAGGTAGGGCTCGGCGATCGATCGCACGAGGTCGCCGGCATAGGCGGCGACGGTGCGCGGCCGGTATTTCGAGTCGACGCCCTGTCGCAGCTGTTTGTGCGTCTCGCCATCGGTGGTCAGGATGGTCGGCTTGCCGAAGGAGCGCTCGACGGGCGACGAGCCGACGACGGCGGAGAAGATGTCGGGAGACTTGGCGACGCTCTCGACATCCTTCCAGCGGGTGACGAACCACAGATTGACCGCCGGCACGAAGGTGACCGGCGCACTGCGCCTGAGCTCTGCATAGATCGGGTAGGGATCTGCTTCCAATGCCTCGACGGTGATATTTTCGGCAAAGCTCAAATCCGCCACTCCCCTTTGTGGTGTAAGGGGCGGCGTGGCACGCCCCCCCTTTGCTTTTCTCAATCTTTCAGCGGCTGGCCGAGGTTTTTGAACGCGACCGGATCGCGGCTCTTCAGCGCGCTGGCCAGCAGCAGGCCGACGATCGCGGCGATCAGCACCAGCCCCGGCAGGAACACGCCAAGGAAACCGCCGGCCCCGGACAGGCTGCCGAAATTGATGACGATCAGGTAGATGATGATGACGAAGGCGATGAAGGTCAGCCCGGGCAGGATGGTGGTCTTCATCGCGTTCTCCTGCGTCGATGGATTGGCGCGGAAGAACATCACCACGGCAAGCGAGGCCACCGCCATCATGACGATGACGCCGAGTGTCGCGACGTTGGTCAGCCAGGAGAACAGCGCCAGCACCGGATCGAGGCCGAGCACGGCGAAGAGGCCGACGACGACCGCGGCGAGCACGCTCTGGATGATGGAAGCGACATGCGGGCTCTGGTGCACCGCATGCGTCACGCCGACCGTCTGCGGCAACAGTTTTTCGCGGCCCGAGACATAGATATAGCGCGCAACCGCATTGTGGAACGCCAGCACGCCGGCAAACAGGCTCGACACGAACAGGATGCTCATCGCCTGCGACAGCATCGTGCCGGCGTAACGATCCGACAGGCCGAACAGGAAGGTCGTCGGATCCTGCAGCCCTTGCAGCGTCGGCAGCAGCTTGTCGACACCGGCGCCGACCGCCATCAGCCATGCCGTGAGCATGTAGAAGACACCGATCAGCACGACCGAAAAGTAGGTGGCGCGCGGAATGGTGATCTTTGGATCGCGTGCCTCCTCGGCATAGATCGTCGTCGCCTCGAAACCGATGAAGGCGGCAAAGCAGAACAGGATGGCGATGGCCGGCGAGCCGCTGACGATCTGGCTCCAGCTGAATGGCGCCGCCGACAGGCCGCTGTCGCCGCCGGTCTTGAGGATGGCGATGTCGAGGACCAGCACCACAAGATATTCGCACAGCACCAGCACCGTCAGGATCTTGGCGGAGAGGTCGACCTGCCGGTAGCCGAGCACGGCCACCAGCGCGATGGCGATGAAGCTCCACACCCACCAGGGCAAATTGATGCCCCAGCCGGCGAACAGGCCTGATGTCGCGGCACCGAGCAGGCCCATGACCCCGATCTGCATGGCATTGTAGGACAGGATGGCGATCAGCGCCGTGGCGCCGCCGGCCATGCTGCCCAGGCCGCGCGCGGCATAGGCATAGAAGGCGCCGGCATTGCCGACATGGCGTGACATGGCGACATAGCCCACCGCGAACAAAAGCAGCAGCAGCGTCACGATCAGATAGGTGCCGGCAAAGCCGGCGCCATTGCCCATCAGCATGCCGAGCGGCGTGCCGCCGGCGACTGCCGTGAGCGGGGCGGCCGCCGAAATCACCATGAAGGTGATGGCGCCCACGCCAAGACTGTTCTTGCGCAGCCTGTTGGCCGGCGCCTGTTCTGCAACTGCTGTCATTGATCCCTCCTGTTTGCAAACCCTCAGGCTCGCCGGCCGAATGGCCTGTCCCATGCACTCTGGTGGTCGGTTCATTATTTGAACTGTTATTTTGAATATAGACTTGCAAACAATGCTGATGCCTGTCAAGTTAATTCACACGTTAAATGATTGTCCCGAACCGGGAGGCAAATTTGAGTACGGTCGGAAAAGCGATCTCGCTTCTGGAGCTGTTCAGCGTCGACGAGCCCGAGCTCGGCCTGTCCGATCTGGCGCGCCGCTCGGGCTTCGACAAGGCGACGACACGGCGGCTGCTGGTTGCGCTGGCCGGCCATGGTTTTGTCGAGCAGGATATCGGCACGCGGCATTATCGCCTCGGCGCCGGCCTGTCGCGGCTGGCGCGCATCCGCGAAGCGCGCTTTCCCTTCCTGCAGACAGCTGTTCCGCTGGTGCGGGACCTGGCGGCATCGACGGCCGAGACCGTGCATTTGTCGGAATTCGGCGTCGACAGCCTGGTCACCGTCCATGTCGAGCATCCGGCATGGGCGAACCGGGTCAACATCGACATCGGTCAGTTGCTGCCCCTGCATTCGACCGCGTCGGGCATCGCCTATCTGGCCTTCGCCCGCGACGAGACCGTCAAGGCGTGCCTGACGGGTTCGCTCGACGCTTTCACGGCCCATACGCTGATCGAGCCGGCCGCCATCTCCAGATCCACGGGCGAGGCGCGCGAGCGCGGCTATTCGATCTGCGACCAGGGCTATGAGGAAGGTGTGATCAGCGTCGCGGCGGCAATCCGCGGGGCGGATGGCTTTGCGCTCGGCACCATCGCGGTAGCGGCGCCAAAGGCCAGAACGACGGCAGCCGCGATCGCCGAACGGGGACTTGCCGTGAGGGAGGCGGCACGGGAGATTTCCATGCGCCTCAACGGCGAAAACCTGCAAATCTTGAGGAGGCAGGCCTGATGCCCTCGGAGACAGCGCCCCGCATCCTGGTCATCGGCACCGGCGACACAAAGGCCGAAGAGCTGCTGTTCATGAAACAGTGCATCGAGGCGTCGGGCGGCAGCGCCGTGATGATGGATGTCAGCGTGCTGGGCGACCCGCCCTACAGCCCGGACCACGACAAGCACGCCGTGGCCCGGGCTGTAGATGTGACGATCGCCGAGATCGTTTCGAGCGGTGATGAGAACACCGCCATGACGCTGATGGCCGGCGGCGCCGTGCAGCTGGTGCGCAAGCTCCATCAAAGTGGCGAGATCGACGCGTTCATTGCCATAGGCGGCTCCATGGGAACCGATCTGGCGCTCGACGTGGCGCTTTGCCTGCCGCTCGGCGTGCCGAAATTCGTCGTCTCGACCATCGCCTATTCGCATCTCATCCCGCCCGAGCGCGTCGCCCCCGACCTGATGATGATCCTCTGGGCGGGCGGACTGTACGGCCTCAACAACATCTGCAGGCTGGTCCTGTCGCAGGCCTGCGGTGCGGTCGTCGGCGCGGCTAAAATCGTACTGGCGTCTCGCGTGTCGGCGCAGGCACCGGGGCCGACCATCGGCATGACCTCGCTCGGCAGCAGCTGCCTGCGCTACATGAAGACGCTGAAGCCGGCCCTGGAACGGCGCGGCTATGACGTTGCCGTCTTCCACACCACCGGAATGGGCGGCCGCGCCTTCGAATCGATCGCCGGCCAAGATCATTTCTGCGCGGTCTTCGACTTCAGCCTGCAGGAAATCACCAATCATCTCGCGGGATCCGTCGTCAGTTCCGGCACCGACCGGCTGGAGAATGCCGGCGCTCGCGGCACTCCGCAGATCGCCGCCCCCGGGGCGGTCGACATGGTCGATCTGCCGACCTGGCAGGATTTGCCGGCTAAATTCTCGACGCGGCCGTTTCATGCCCACAACAGGCTGATCGCTTCGGTCACCGTCGATGCCGACGATCGCCGCCAGGTCGCCAGGACCATCGCCGCCAAGCTCGGTGCCGCGAAAGGCCGCTCCGCCTTCATCCTGCCAACCGGAGGCATCCAGGAATGGGACGTGCAGGGTGAGCCGCTCTATGAACCCGAGGCTCTCGCGGCCTTCGCCGATGAAATGCGTCGGGCTATTCCCGCCGGGGTCGAGTTCCACGAGATCGACGCTCACATCAACAGCGACGACTTCGTCGGCAAGGCGCTCGAGATCTTCGACCGCTGGGTCGAGGAAGGCATCGTCCCGCGCGGCAAGCCGGCCAAGGGAGTGGCAGCGTGAGTGCTGTTCCCGCCCAGGCGCTTGTCCTTGATTTCGGCGGCGTCGTCACCCGCACACTGTTCGAGACCCACGCCTTGACCGAACAGGCGCTCGGCCTCACGCCGGGGACGCTGCAATGGCGCGGGCCGTTCGATCCGCACGGCGATCCGCTGTGGCGCGCCATGCAAGCCGACGAGATCAGCGAGCGCGACTATTGGCGCACCCGCACAAGCGAGGTTGGCCGTCTCGTCGGCGAGGACTGGCAGGCGATGGAAACCTTCGTCCGGCGCGCGCGTGGCGCGGAGCCGGAAAAGGTGGTGCGGCCCGAAGCCGACAGCGCCATCCGCACGGTGCATGCGGCCGGATTTCGGCTGGCAATCCTGTCCAATGAACTCGACCTGTTCTACGGCGCCGATTTCCGCCGGCGGCTGCCGCTGCTCGGCCTGTTCGACACGATCGTCGACGCCACTTACACCGGCATACTCAAGCCCGATCCGCGCGCCTATGCCTTGGTCACCGAAGCGCTCGGCCTGCCGGCCGGTGCTTGCGTCTTCGTCGACGACCAGCAGCGCAATGTCGATGGCGGCTGTGCTGCCGGCATGCGCACGCTTCATTTCGACGTTGCTCACCCGGCCCAATCCTATGCCGAAGCACTCGGCCATTTCGACCTCGTTTCAGCTGCCTGAGATTTTTGCGGAGCCCTTTCATGCGCGACATCAATTTCCTCACCGAGACCAACGCCAAGCCGATCTGGCACCCAATGGCGCATCCGGCCGAGATGCGGGCCAACCCGCCAAAGGTGATCATGAAGGGCGAGGGCGTGATGGTCACCGACATCGCCGGCAACACCGTGCTCGATGCCGTCGGCGGCCTGTGGAACGTCAATCTCGGCTACAGCTGCGACCCGATCAAGAAGGCGATCGCCGACCAGCTTGGCGCGCTGCCCTATTATTCCGGCTTTCGCGGCACTTCGACCGGACCGTCGGTCGAACTCGCCTACGAACTCTGCGAATGGTTCGAGCCAGAAGGCATGGTGCGGACCTTCTTCACCTCGGGCGGTTCGGACTCGGTCGAAACAGCGCTGCGACTGGCCCGGCAATACTGGAAGATCCGCGGCCAGGCCGACCGGACAAAATTCCTCGCCCTGAAGAAGGGCTATCACGGCACGCATTTCGGCGGCGCCTCGGTCAACGGCAACGCCAATTTCCGCCGCAACTACGAGCCGCTGCTGCCCGGCGTCTTCCACATTCCCGCGCCCTGGACCTTCCGTAACCCGTTCGACGAGACCGATCCCGCGCGGCTGGCAAAACTGTGCGCCAAGGCGCTGGAGGACGAAATCGCCTTCCAGGGCGGCGACACCATCGCCGCTTTCATCATGGAGCCGGTTCTCGGCGCCGGCGGCGTCATCGTTCCGCATGAGAGCTTCATGCCGCTGGTGCGCGAAATCTGCGACCGCCACGAGATCCTGCTGATCGCCGACGAGGTGGTGACGGGCTTCGGCCGCACCGGCGCATGGTCGGGCTCGCGTCTGTCCGGCGTGAAGCCGGATTTCATGACCATCGCCAAGGCGATCACGTCAGGTTATTTCCCGCTCGGCGCGACCTTGATCGGCGCCAAGGTGGCCGAAATCTTCGAGGCCGACAAAACCAGCTTCGGCGCCATCGGCCACGGCTATACCTATTCCGGCCACCCGGTCGGCTGCGCGGCGGGTCTGGCGGCGCTTGCCGAGACCAAACGGCTGCGCCTGAACGAGAACGCGGCGGCACGGGGCGTCGAACTCGCGGCCGCGCTGGAGGGGCTGAAGGCGAAACACTCGATCGTCGGCGATGTCAGATACAAGGGCCTGATGGCGGCGCTGGAACTGGTCTCGTACCGTGCCACCAAGAAGCCTGCCGACAAGAAGACCATGGCCCTGGTTTCGGAGGCGGCCTATGAGGCCGGTGTCATGCTGCGCGTCTCCGGCAACGCCATCATCCTGTCGCCGCCGCTCATCATCACCGCCGCCGACGTGACGAAAATCGGCGAAGCATTGGATGCAGGCCTGTCGAAGGTCTGACGGTTTAGTGGATGGAACGGAGTTTCGAGATGCAAATGGCTCAATCGCAGGAAGCTCTGGTTAGCCGGCGTTCCCGCCTGCTCGGGGGGAAATCGCAATTGTTCTATGATGAGCCCGTGCACCTGGTGCGCGGCGAGGGCGTCTGGCTCTACGATGCCGACGGCCGCAAATACCTCGACGCCTACAACAATGTCGCGCATGTCGGCCACTGCCACCCGCATGTGGTCGAGGCCCTTTGCCGGCAGGCAAGCCTGCTCAACACCCACACACGCTATCTGCACACCGCCATCCTCGACTATGTCGAGCGGCTGACCGCGACCTTCGATGCCAGCCTGTCGACCGCCATCCTGACCTGCACCGGCAGCGAGGCCAACGACATCGCGCTGCGCATGGCGCAGGCCGCGACCGGCCGCATGGGCATCATCGCCACCGACGCCACCTACCATGGCAACACCACGGCGGTTTCGCAGCTCAGCACCCGCATGCCGCCGGTCGGAGGCCGCGCCCGCAACGTCAGGCTGGTGCCGGCGCCCGACAGCTATCGCCATCCGGATGCGATGGCCAACGGCAAAGCCTTTGGCGACGCGGTGCGCGAAGCCATCGCGTCGCTGGAAGAGAACGGCATCGGCCTGTCCGGCATCATCCTCTGCCCGCTGCTCGCCAATGAAGGCTTTCCGACGCTACCCAGCGGCTTCTTCGACGGTGCCATGCGCGCGGTGCGCGACGCCGGAGGACTGGTCATCGCCGACGAGGTGCAGCCCGGTTTCGGCCGAACCGGCAGCCATTTCTGGGGCCACCAGCGCGCCGGCTTCGTTCCCGACATCGTCACCATGGGCAAGCCGATGGGCAACGGCCATCCGGTCGCCGCCGTGGTCACCACCAAGGACACATTGGCGACCTTCCGCAACGCTTTCCGTTACTTCAACACCTTTGGCGGCAATCCGGTTTCCTGCGCGGTGGCCAATGCCGTCCTCGACGTCATCGAGCAGGACGATCTCGTCGCCAACTCACGCGATGTCGGCGCCTATGCGCTCGGTCTGCTGCGCCCGCTGGCCGAGCGCCATGAATGCATCGGCGAGGTCAGGGGCGCCGGCCTGTTCTTCGGCGCCGAACTGGTTCACGACCGCGAGACGCGCGAGCCGGCGCCCGACATTGCCGAGCAGGCCGCCAACCGCATGCGCCATCGCGGCGTGCTGATGGGCAAGACTGGTATCCACGGCAATGTGCTGAAGATCCGCCCGCCAATGCCGTTTTCACGCGACAATGCCGACGTCCTGATCGGGCTGCTTGACGAAGTGCTTGGTGAAGTCGGCGGAGTGAAGGCGTGAGCGCTGTTTCCGCGCAGTCCGAGCCCGAGACGGCAGCCGATGTCACGGCGCTTGCCAGGCGCGCGCTCACCCATTGGGGCATTGATGAGGGTGAGCCGGAACTGCTGAAATTCCGCGAGAACGCGGTGTTTCGCGTCATCTTGCCAACAGGCCAGCCGGCCGCCATGCGCATTCATCGGCTTGGCTATCACACGGACGCCGCCCTGCGCTCGGAACTGCAATGGATGGGCTTTCTGCAATCGGCCGGCATCGCCACACCCTCGCCGGTCGCCACGCCGGCCGGCGATCTGTTCGTGCTTGTCAGCGCCAACGCCTCAGTGCAACCCCGTCAAGTCGATTGCTTGAGCTGGCTGGAAGGCCGCGCCGTCGGCGCGCGAGGCGTGCCGCTGGATTTTACGCCCGAGCAGGCAAGACAGGTCTTTACCGCGATGGGCCGAACCATCGCCCACATGCACAATGTCACGTCTGCCTGGACGCCGCCCGCCGGCTTTGCCCGCCATGCCTGGGATTTCGACGGCTTCTTCGGTGCGAACCCGATTTGGGGCCGTTTCGAGACCTCGCCCTTCCTCGACGGCCCTCGTCGCGAGCTGGTTTTCCAGGCGCGGGGAAAGGCCGTGAAGGCGCTGTCGGAGCATGAACGCAGCGCCCGCAATTTCGGCATCATCCACGCCGACCTGGTGCGCGAGAATGTGCTCGTCCATGACGGCGCGATCCGCATCATCGACTTCGACGATTGCGGCCATGGCTGGCACATGTACGACCTTGCCGTCGCGCTGTACCAGAACCGCGAGGAGGCGATCTATCCGCTGATCGAGGCCGCTCTGCTCGACGGCTATCGGCAGGAGCGGGAGCTGACGGCGCGCGACATCGCCGCGCTGCCGCTGTTTTCGGCCTTGCGCGCCTTCGCCTTTCTTGGCTGGGTGCAGAGCCGCGTCGAAGGCGACATCACCAGGGATGTCGGCATGCGCATGTCGGCCATCGCGGCCGATGTGGTGATTGCCTATCTGCGTGGGGATTAGGGCCGATCGATAAGAACCAGCGGGTCATCAGCCCTTCGCGAAATGGATGCTGACCGTGCCCGAACTGCCGAAATCGGCAACGATCATGTCGCCGGGCCGCGCCTCGACCGGGCGCACGAACGATCCCGAGAGCACCACCTCACCTGCCGCGATCGACATGCCGTAGCGGGCGAGCCTGTCCGCCAGCCAGGCGATGCCCATCGCCGGATGGTTGAGCACGCCGGCACCGAGCCCGGTTTCCTCGACCTCGGCGTTGCGCGAGACGATGGCGCCGATCCAGCGCATGTCGGCCTCATCAGGACGTTGCGGCCGGCCGCCGATGACAATGCCGGCATTGGCGGCATTGTCGGAAATCGTGTCGAAGAAGGTGCGTGCCTTCTTCGTCTCGGCATTGACGCGCTCGATGCGCGTGTCGAGGATTTCCAGCGCCGGGGTGATGTAGTCGGTGGCGTGGAGCACGTCGGAGATGGTCACGCCGGGGCCTTTCAGCGGCGCCTTCATGACGAAGGCGATCTCGGCCTCGACGCGCGGCTGGATGAAGCGGCCGGCCGGCACCGTCGCGCCGTCATGGAAGAACATGTCGTCGAACAGCACGCCCGAATCCGGCGTGTCGATGGCAAGCGCGTACTGCATTGCCTTCGATGTCAGCCCGATCTTCCAGCCCTTCGGCTTCAGCCCGGCATCGATCTTGCGCGTCACCAGCGCCGCTTGCACGCGGTAGGCGTCCTCCATCGTCGCATCGGGAAAATCGAGGCTGAGCAGACGGATCTGGCGGCGCGACCGCTCGGCCTCGAACAGCCGTGCCGCGGCGTCTTCCACTTGCTCCGGGGTCATTGCGCTGCCTCGTCGACGACACCGTTTCTGAGCACGCCGATGCCATCGGCCTCCACCTCGATCACATCGCCGGGCTTCAGCCAGATCGGCGGATCGAAGCGGGCGCCGGCACCCGTCGGCGTGCCGGTGACGATGATATCGCCCGGCACCAGTGTGGTGAAGGTCGAGACATAGGCGATAATCTTGCGAAACGAGAAGATCATCCGGCTGGTGCGGTCCTGCTGGCGCAGCTCGCCATTGACGCGGGTGGTCAGCGCGATGTCGGCGATCTGCGCCTCGTCGGTGAACGGTACCAGCCACGGGCCGATCGAGCCGCTGCGGTCGAAATTCTTGCCTTGCGTGACGTTGAACTTGGCATGGCGCACCCAGTCGCGGATGGTGCCTTCATTGCACAGCGAGAGCGCCGCGATATGGCCGAGCGCGTCGGCCTCGGCAATGCGCCGGCCGGCCTTGCCGATGACGATGACGATCTCGCCCTCATAGTCGAGCTGCGGTGATTCCGGCGGCCGCACCAGCGGCGCGCCATGGCCGACGAAGGAGCGGGGGAAGCGGATGAACAGTGACGGGTTGGAGGGCGCTGCCTGGCCGTCCTTGTACTCCTCGTTGCGGTCCGGATAGTTGACGCCGACGCAGATGATCTTTTCCGGTGACGGGATCGGGATTTCATAGGCGATGGCGTCGAGCGGGAAATCTGCGGCGAAGGCCTCGGCCGCTTCCGCCAGCCGCCGCAAGGCGCCGGCCTCGATCACTTCACGCAGCGTCGGCCATTGGCCGTAACGAGCCGACAGGTCGATGACGCCCTTGCTCGTGATCGCGCCATAGCGCGTCTTGCCGCCGACGGTGAAGGTGGCGAGCCGGCCATGTCCAGTCATCCGTGTCTCCTCGTAAGGTTCATCGTCACGGCGCAATGATCGGCGAAGCCGCCAAATCCGGCTGGCGTGCCTTCGCTCCGGCAAACACACTGCCCTCCTCGAACCAGCTTTTCGGCGCCGGCGCGCCCCACAGCGTCTGGCGTTGCGGGTCCTTGAGGTCCCATTTTATCGGCTCGAGGTCCGGATCGACCGTCTGGTAATCCGAACAGTAAATCTCGATGCGGTGGTTGTCCGGGTCTCTGACATAGAGGAAGAAGGCGTTGGAAATACCGTGCCGGCCGGGGCCGCGTTCGATGTTCGGCAAATAGCCCGTCGTTGCCATCAGATCGAGCAGGTCGATGATGTTGAGCGGCGTCGGCACCCAGAAGGCGACATGGTGCAGGCGCGGCCCGATGCCGTTGGTGAAGGCGATGTCGTGCACGCCGCCCTTGCGGTGCGTCCACGCCGCCCACAGCCTTCCGCTGCTGGCGTCCTCGGTATACTCGGTCACCCGGAAGCCGAGCTCGTTGTAGAAGGCGACGGACTCGTCGACATTGGGCGAGAAGCAGTTGAAGTGGTCAATGCGCAGCGGCTTGACGCCCTTGTACAGCGCATACTTCTGGTGGATCGGCGGCAGCCGCTCCATCTCAGCGTAGAATTCGAGCGGAATGCCGTGCGGATCGCGGGTGCGGAAGGTGCGCGACTGGTAGGGTCGCTCGACCCATTCCACCGGCAGGCCCTTGTCCTTGAAGAAATGCACTGCCTTGTCGAGGTCTTCATCCGAGAAGACCTTGAAGCCAAGGTCGCGCGCTTCTGCCGTGGCCGCCTTCTTCAGCACGATGCAATGGTGCCCACGCTCCTCCAGCGCCCTGAGATAGATGGTGTCCGATGTCTCGTCGGTGACCTGCAGGCCGAGCGTATCGACATAGAAGGCGCGGGATTTGGCGAGGTCGGTGACGGCCAGCTCGACATGGCTGAGGCGCACGATGTTGAAGGCGGGGTAGAGATTGGGCTTGGGCAAGGGCATCTGATTTCCTCCGGTCAGCCGCCGAGTTTCTGGATCGCGTGCGCCGTCGTCGCAAAGGCTATGTTCTTCGTCTCCATGTAGAAGTCGAAGGAATGGTCCCCGCCGTCGCGGCCGATGCCGGAATTCTTGACGCCGCCGAACGGTGTCGGCAAATGGCGCACATTCTCGGAATTGACCCAGATCATGCCGGCATCGAGCGCGTCTGTGAAGCGGAAGGCGCGGGTGACGTCCGAGGTCCAGAGATAGCCGGTCAGGCCGTATTGCGTGTCGTTGGCCAGCGCAAGCGCCTCGGCCTCGTCGTTGAAGGGAATGGCGCTCAGCACCGGCCCGAAAATCTCCTCCTGCGCAATGCGCATGCCGTTGGTGACGTTGGTGAACAGTGTCGGGCCGACATAACAGCCGCCGCCCGGCCCATCGACCTTGCCGCCGCCGACGGCGAGCGTGGCCCCCTCCGACCTGCCGATGTCGATATAGGACAGCACCTTCTTCTCATGCACCGGATGGATGAGCGGGCCGACCACCGTTTTCGGATCGAGCGGATGGCCGACGACGATGCGCTTCGCCCTCTCCGCGATTTTGGCGGTGAAGCTTTCATAGATCGAAGCTTCGACCAGCAGCCGCGACGACGAGGTGCAGCGTTCGCCATTCAGCGAATAGATCATGAATACGGCGGCGTCGGCGGCGCGTTCGAGATCGGCGTCGGCAAAGACGATCACCGGGTTCTTGCCGCCAAGCTCGAAATGCACGCGCTTCAGCGTGTCGGCGCCTTGTTTCATGATCATCGAGCCGGTACGGCTCTCGCCGACAAAGCCGATCGCCTTGATGTCGGGATGCTCGGTCAACGCCTTGCCGGCATCTTCACCCAGGCCGTTGACCAGGTTCCACACACCCTTCGGCAGACCGGCCTCCTCGGCGATCTCGACCAGCAGGCGGGCGGTCAGCGGCGAAAATTCAGCCGGCTTATGAACCACCGTGCAGCCGGCCGCCAGCGCTGGCGCGATCTTCCAGGTCGACAGCATGAACGGCGTGTTCCACGGCGTGATGATGCCGACCGGGCCGATTGGCACCCGCGTGGTGAGGTTGACCTGGCCCGTGGTCCGCAGCGTCTCGCCGTCGCGCGCTTCGGGTGCACGGTCGGCGAAGAAGCGGAAATTCTCGGCACCCCGCAACGCTGCCTTGGCCATGAACTTCAGCGCCTGGCCGGTATCCATGCATTCGACGAAGGCTATCTCCTCGGCACGCGCCTCGATCGCGTCGGCGATTCTGTGCAGCAGCTTCTTGCGCGCTTCGCCCGGCATGGCGGCCCAGGCCGGAAACGCAGCCTTGGCCGCCCTGGCGGCGCGGTCGATGTCGGCGGCTCCGCCGCGCGCGACGCTTGCCAGCGGCTTCAGGTCGACCGGCGACAGCGTTTCGAACGTCGCGCCGTCGAGCGCCGGTACCGCCTCGCCGCCGATCTGGTTCAACACGCCATCGCGCCTGAAGCGGTCCATATAGGCCTCGGCCTTGTTCAGATTGCCTTGCAGGTCGGACATGTCGGGTTCCGTCACTTGCCGCGCAGTCGCGGGTGGATTGCGTTTCTCTTCCAACTCAGCTCCGGGTCGATTTCCCGGATCTCGAGCGACAGGGCGAAATGCGGGGTCTCGAACAGCCCGGCGAGATATTCGCTCACCGCCGCGAAGACGGCTTCGCCGGTCCGCTTCTTCTCATCAGGGCTGCGGCCGGTGCCGATGCGAAACGACATGTCGAGAAAAGCGTTTTCCGGCAGACTGTCGGCCATCGCGTAAGCCTCGGCGCGAAAGGCCCGCACCCGCACGGCGCCGGTCTCGAACAGCCCGGTGTCCAGCACGGTGCGCAACACCAGCGCGCACAATTCGCCCATGTCGACCTTGGCATCGAGATTGGCTGAATACTCGATGGAGAAGTGAGGCACGGCGTTTCCCTGGTCTATTGCTTTTGTTGTAGTTAACGCGTTAATTACATGCAACGCCGACGAAGTCAAGTCTTGCATCGGCCTTGGCGCAACGATACGGGATGGCAGGAACGGGCCCTGGCAGGCGGATTCGGCTGAGGGAAGGCCTGTTTTCGATCGCAAGCGTGGGAGGCTCTTTTTCTTGCTGCCTGAAAACACCCGTCGTTCTCTGCCAATGGCGCTGCTTCATGCCCGCGAAGCGGTGATGGCGCGGTTTCGGCCGATGCTTGCGGCGCATGACGTGACCGAACAGCAATGGCGCGTGCTGCGTGTGCTCAGCGAAGCCGGCCCGGTCGAGGCGACCGAGCTTGCCGACCGCGCCTCGGTTTTGCCGCCCAGCCTGACGCGCATCATCAAGGCGCTCGAGGGCCGCAAATTCATCACCCGCAACAAGGCCGAAGGCGACGGCCGCCGCGTCGTTCTAACCATTGCGCCCGCCGGTTCCGCCCTGATCGACACCCTGTCGCCGGAGCGTCGCGTCATTTATGACGACATCGAACAGCGATTCGGCCACGAAAAGCTCGAGCAGTTGCTCGATCTGCTGGAGACGCTGATCGACGGCGAGAGCTGATCGTTCCGGCTACCTCAGAAGTTTCGACGGTCGCTTGGTTGACGGCCCGCATACCTTGAAAATGGCCGAAACACCCGATGGGGGTCAGCTAACCTCGCAACCTCGCCCCTTCCGGATCGAAGAACGGTATCGGAGCCACCACCGCACGCGTCGGCTTACCACCGATATCAATGCTCAATTCGGTGCCGACAGCCGTGAAGGGCAGCCGCAGATGCGCGGTGGCCAGCACCTTGCCGAGGGAATAGCCGTGCTCGCTGTAGGTGACGATGCCGGCGTCCTCGCCATCGGCCAGAATCCTGGCATCGGCCGCGGCCGGCTTGTCGCCGTCGAGGATCAGTCCGACCCATTGCTCGTCGAGGCCCTTGTCGCGAACCTTGAGCAAAGCTTCGCGGCCGATGAAATCGCCCTTGTCGAACTTGATCCAGCGGTCGAGGCCGACATGGAACGGGGTGCGGGTCTCGTCCATGTCGATGCCGTGCGCCGGATAGGCCTTTTCCAGGCCCAGCGTGAACATCGCCAGCACGCCATAGGGTTTCAGGCCAAAGTCACGGCCGGTGCGCATCAGCGCGTCCCAGAGAGAGGCCGCCTCGTCGGCCGGCACGAACAGTTCGAAGCCGAGTTCGCCGGTGACGCCGGTGCGCGAGATCAGTACTCTCGTGCCGTTGATATGGCCCGACGTGAACGACCAGCGCTTCAGTCCATCCAGATCGGCATCCGCGATCAACGCTTTCAGCAGTTCGCGCGAGCGCGGACCCTGGATGGTCGGGAAGGCGATGGCCGCCGTGATGTCGGTGACATAGGCCTTGCGGCCCTGAGCGTGATGCTGCAGCCAGGGCAGCATCTTCAGGCGGTTGACCGAGCCGGTCACCAGCATGAAGTGCTCCGGGCCCAACCGAAACACGGTGAGGTCGTCCATGATGCCGCCATCCTCGCGGCAGACCGTGGAATAGCGGACCTGGCCCGGTTTCATGGCAGCGGCATTATTGACGACGACATGGTTGACCAGCGCCTCGGCCTCCGGCCCCTTGATATCCATCTTGCCCATCGTGCTGAGATCCTGCACGCCGACATTCCTGCGGGTGTTCAGGTGCTCGTCGGCAATGCCGGAATAAGTTTTGGCCGAGATGAAATCGCCCCCGACACGACCCATGGTCGCGCCCAGCCCGACGATGCTGCTGTAGAAAGGGGAACGCCGCTCAGCCAAGGAAGTCTCCATCGTTCAAGAAAAACGGCAGCGCCAGGCAGCGCTGCCGGAAGGCATCTGTTGTCGTTCTCAGCTGCCGTAGACGTCGAAGGAAAAGTATTTGTCGTTGATTTCCTTGTACTTGCCATTGGCGCGCAGCGCGTCGATGGCCGCATTGAGCTTGTCGGCCAACTCCTTGTTGCCCTTCTGCAGGGCGATGCCGACGCCGGGGCCGTGTATGGCCGGATCGGCCGTCAGCGTGCCGAGCAGCTTGCAGCAGGCGCCGTCTGGCTTCTTCAACCACTCGGTCAGGATGATCGAGCCGTCCATCATCGCGTCGAGGCGGCCATTGGCCATGTCGGTGCGGGCATCGTCGCCCGTCGGATAGGCCTTGACCGTCGAGCCTGCATATTTCTGGTCGGCGAATTTCTGGTGGATAGTCGCGGTCTGCACGCCGAGCGCCTTGCCTTTCAGATTGTCCGGCGAGGTGCCTGATATGGTCGAATCCTTCGGTACGGCGATGGCCGGCGGCGTCTGGTAGTATTTGTGGGTGAACTCGACCTTCTCGGCCCGCTCCGGCGTGATGGTGATGTTGATGATGGCGTCGAACTTGCCGGCCTGCAGCGCCGGTATGGAACCATCGAAATCCTGCACGCTGAATTCGCACTCGGCCTTCATCTGCGCGCACAGCGCCTTCCCCAAGTCGATGTCGAAGCCGCCCAGCGTGCCGTCGGCACTGGCGTAATTGAAGGGCGGATAGGCGCCCTCGGTGCCGATCCTGAGTTTTTTGTCCTGGGCGGAGGCGGCGCCCGTGGCAAGGGTGAGAGCGACGGAAGCGGCAAGCACGAAACGACCGAAAAGACGCATGTTCGAGTTCCCCGTTGAAAGCGGGAAGTCTACGGTCTTCCAGGCGTGTGGCGGAGACGGAAACGACATGTCATGCGCCGATCACGGCGCGGCGGGCGATCCAGGCCAGGCGATCGGTGGTGCGTTACCCGGCGCGCTGCTTGTTGGTCGCCGTCCGGTCGATGGCCAACTCCCCGGCCGAGAGGACAACGCCAAACTTTTCGGCGGCTTCTTCTGATGTGTAATATCCCAGCGCCACGTCGCGCAGCACCAGATCCGGATCGCGCTGCAGCGGATCGCCGTAGCCGCCGCCGCCCGGCGTGCCGACGCGCACGCGGTCACCGGCCTTGAGCGCAATGTCCTGCTCCTTCGAAAGGTGCAGCGGCACATGTTCCTCGCCATTGCGGAAGACGGTCACCATGTTGACCGCGCCATCCCTGCCGCCGAGTGCGCCTTGGGGGCCGAAACGGCCGTGATCCATGACGAAAGAAGCACGGGCGTCACCGCGCAGGATTTCGACCTCATAGGCGAGGCCGAAACCGCCGCGATGCTTGCCGGCGCCGCCTGAACCTTCGCGCAAGGCATAGTGGCGGTAGAGCACCGGGAATGCCTGCTCCATGATCTCGACCGGCGGCGATTTGGAAATGCCGATGGTCGAGCAGCCATTGGTCAGTCCGTCATGGCCTGAATTTCCGCCGTAACCGCCGCCGGAGATCTGGTACATGACGTAATCGCGACCGCGCGCCGGGTCGTTGCCGCCGAGCGCGAAATTGCCGCTGGAGCCGGCGGGCGCCGCCGTCACCTTGTCCGGCAACGCCTGCACCATGGCCGCGAACACCGCTTCGGCGATGCGCTGCGACACTTCAGCCGCGCAGCCCGAGACCGGGCGTGGATATCTGGCGTCGAGGAAAGTGCCTTCCGGCCGCTTGACTTCAAGCGGTTCGAAGGCACCGGCGCTGATCGGCACATCAGGGAAAATGTGGCGCATGGCGAGATAGACCGACGACAAGGTCGTCGCCAGCACACTGTTCATCGGCCCGGCGCAGGGCTTTGACGAGCCGGTGAAATCGAAGGTCAGCGTATTGCCCTGTTTCTCCACCGCGAGCGCGATGGTCAGCGGCTCGTTGACCACCCCATCGGAATCGACAAACGCCTTGGAATGGTAGGTGCCGTCGGGAATGGCTGAGATGTTGGCGCGCATCTGCTCGGCCGCGCGGCGGCGCAGTTCGGCGATCGCCTCGACAACCGTTTCATCACCGTAACGATCCAGGATCCCATTGAGCCTGTCCTGACCAATCAGCAGTGCCGCAGCCTGGGCGCGGATGTCGCCGATGCGCTGGTCGGCGACACGGATGTTGGAGCAGATGATGGCGTAGATCTCCGGATCGAGCACGCCCTTCTTGAACAGTTTTACGGGCGGCAGTCGCAGGCCTTCCTGCTCCACGGCAGTCGCCGAGGCTGAAAATCCGCCCGGCACCGAGCCGCCAATGTCGGGCCAATGGCCGGTATTGGACAGCCAGCAGAAAATCTTGCCGTCCCGGTAGACCGGCATGGCAAAGCGCACATCCATCAGATGCGTGCCGCCGAGATAGGGATCGTTGACGATGTAGATGTCGCCTGGTTCCGGGGCCAAGCAGCGGCCATCGGCGATCATCTCGATCACCGTCCTGGTCGAATATTGCATGACGCCGACGAACACCGGCAGGCCCTGGCTGCCTTGCGCGATCAGCGAACCATCGACGGCCGAATAGATGCCGTCGGAACGGTCATTGGCCTCGGCGATGACAGGCGAGAAGGCGGCGCGCGAGAAGGTCAGGTCCATCTCGTCGCAGACCTGCTGCAGTGCCGCCTGCAGGACCGAAAGGGTGATGGCGTCGAGCTTTGCCCCATCAAGATTTGGCATCTCAGGCCTCGCCAATGTCGATGATGATGTTGCCGTCGGCGTCGCTGCGTGCGCGGTCGCCGGGCTCGAGCACGGTGGTGGCGTCCATCTGTTCGAGGATCGCCGGCCCTTCGATTTCAGCGTCGAGCGGCAGTTTTTCGCGCGCGTATACCGGCGTGTCGTGCCAGCGTCCGCTGTACCAGACCGGCCGGATCTCGCGCCGCGCCTCGTCGAGCGTTGTTGCGCGCCCAGCCGGGTCGATCAGGCGCGACAGGTCTATCGACGGGCGGACGCCCGTCACCGAGGTGTTGAGATTGACGAGGTTGGCGCGGATTTCCGGAAGCTCTACCTTGAAGCGGGCAAAATAGGCCTTTTCGAAAAGCTGCTGCAGCGTTGCCCGCGTCACCGATGAGGACGGCAGCGGCACGTTGATGATGTGGGTCTGGCCGACGAACTGCATGTCGGCGGAGTGCGTGACGCGGATCGTCTCCGGCTTCACCGCTTCCTTGCCGATCAGCTCCTCGCCTTCGTTCCGGTGCCGTTCCAATACGGTGCGAAGCTGTGTTTCGTCGAGCACCGCCACCGGCTGGTTGACGGTGTTGACGAAATCATGGCGCAGGTCAGCGACGACGCAGCCGAGTGCGTTGGTGATGCCCGGACGCGCCGGTACCAGCACCCGGGGCAGGCCGAGTTCGCGCGCCAGGGCCGTTGCGTGCAGCGGGCCGGCGCCGCCAAAGGCGAACAGCGCGAAATCACGAGGGTCATGGCCGCGCGACACCGAGACCATGCGGATGGCGCCCGCCATCTTCATGTTGCCGAGCCGCAGCACCGCGCCCGCCGCCTCGACGCCGGACAGGCCGGTCGCCTTGCCTATCTTGTCTTCGAAAATGCCGGTGACGCGCTCTGATGTGACGGGATTTTGGACCGCCAGCAGCTTCTTCGGCGCCAGCCGGCCGAGCACCAGATTGGCGTCGGTAATGGCCGGCTCGAGGCCGCCGCGTCCGTAGCAGATCGGGCCGGGATTGGCGCCGGCACTTTCCGGGCCGATCTGGATCAGGCCGGCCGCATCGACGCGGGCGATCGAGCCGCCGCCGGCGCCGACCGTGTGCACCGCCACCATCGGCACATGGATCGGCATCGCATATTCGATCTCGATCTCGTTCGAGACTGCCGGCTCGGCATTGCGGATCAGCGCCACGTCGGTCGAGGTGCCGCCCATGTCATAGGTGACGAGATTTTCGAAGCCGGCGCGTTTTCCCGTATAGGCGGCGGCGATGACGCCCGAGGCCGGGCCGGACATGACCGTCTTGGCCGATTCACGTGTGACGAAGCGGGCCGAGATCATGCCGCCATTGCCGTTCATGATCAGGAAGTCGCGGGCATAGCCTTTGGCGGCCAATTCCTTGCGCAGCCGCTCGACATAGCGCTCGAGGATCGGCTGCACTGAGGCGTTGACCGAAGCGGTCACGCCGCGTTCGAATTCGCGCGCTTCCGACAGCAGCGCATGGCCTGCCGTGATGTAGCCGTTCGGCCAGAGTTCGGTGGCGATTTCGACGGCGCGCCGCTCATGTGCCGGGTTGGCGTAGGAATGCAGGAAATGGATGACCAGGGATTCGCAACCGGCCGCTATCAGCGTCTGCACTGCGTCGCGCATCTCGGTCTCGTCGAGCGGCGTGCGCACCGCGCCCGATGCTTCGACGCGCTCCGAGACTTCGAGCCTGAGATTGCGCGGAATGATCGGCACGAAGCTGCCGGTCATGCCATAGGCCTGCGGCCGCGTGCGCCGGCCCAGTTCGATCACGTCGCGAAAACCGCGCGTGGTGATCATGCCGGTTTTCGCCAGCCGGCGTTCGAGCACCGCATTGGTGGTGGTGGTCGTGCCATGCACGATGAGGTCGATGCTATCGATGGCAAATCCGGTGGCGCCGAGTGCCGAAACCACACCGAAAGCCTGGTTGTCCACCGTGGTCGGCGTCTTGGCCAGATACACCCGGCCGCCGTCGCTTCCGTCGATCAGGAGCAGGTCGGTGAAGGTGCCGCCGACATCGATACCGGCGACGACATTTCCCCGGGAATTGAGCGCTTGCGCCGAAATATTCTCTTCCATCGTCGAAACCCGAAATGCGCGGACTACGGATATGCGCCAGTTTGGAAAGCTGTTTTAAGGGAGCATCTTGACGCAAATATCGTTTGTATACTAATAAATTCCGGACACAAGAGCTTGCCGCTTTGCAGTGTGCGAACAGCCCGCCGGGATCTGAATGGTCCGGGCGTGCAGGTGAAAGTTTGGCGCCCGCGTCCACGGTTGGGGCCAGAAGGTTGGATTTGATGAACACCACATCCGCTCTCAACACCGCCGGCGCCCGACCGCTGCAGTTCCCGATTCCGGCCAACGTCTATGCCGAAACCGTCGTCTCGGTGAAGCACTATACCGATCGGCTGTTCTCGTTCCGCATCACCCGTCCGCAGTCGCTGCGCTTCCGCTCCGGCGAGTTCGTCATGATCGGCCTGCCCAATGCCGAGAAGCCGGTGTACCGCGCCTATTCGGTGGCGAGCCCGGCCTGGGACGAGGAGCTGGAATTCTTCTCGATCAAGGTGCCGGACGGTCCGCTGACCTCCGAACTGCAGAAGATCCAGGTCGGCGATACGGTTATCATGCGCCAGAAGTCGACCGGCACGCTGGTGGTCGACGCGCTGACGCCGGCCAAGCGGCTGTTCATGATCTCGACCGGCACCGGCATCGCACCTTTCGCCAGCCTGCTGCGCGACCCCGACACCTACGAGAAATTCGATCAGCTGATCCTGACCCATACCTGCCGCGACAATGCGGAACTCACCTACGGCCAGGAGCTGGTCGCGGCGTTGGAAAGCGACCCGCTGATCGGCGAACTGACCACTGGGCGCGTCACGCTCTACAATTCAACGACCCGCGAGGACTCAGCGCGCATGGGCCGCATCACCGCGCTGATCGGCTCCGGCAAGTTCTACAGCGATCTCGGCATCGACAAGCTCAGCCCGGAAACCGACCGCATCATGATCTGCGGCTCGATGCATATGCTGAAGGACGTCAAGGAACTGGCCGAAAGCCTCGGCTTCGAGGAAGGTTCGCTGAGCCACCCGGCGACTTTCGTGGTCGAGCGCGCTTTCGTCGGCTGAGCCGCACCTGACATCTCGAAGTCTGCGTTTTTGACCATACGGTCAAAAACTGCTGCTTTCGCCGCCTTTTTCGGATATCACCGTCTGCAGGACTCGTGAAGTACGACTTCACGGGCTATCTTCGGCACACGTCGCTGAATGAAAGGGCAGGAGATGAGCAGCACAATCCGCGAAGCCGATGTCGGCTCGTCCAAGGTGACGCCGCTGCCGGCGCGTGCCGCCGCCAACACAGCCGTTCCACCGGACCATCGCATTGCGCGCAATCCCGGCATGAAGCTCGATCTCGGCTTCATGGAATCGGTGCGCAGCGTCAACCGCTCGGCGCTGGAACGGCGCGTCGCCAGCTTGACCAAGCGGCGCTCTATAAAGGCCGACAACCAGGCGGCCTGGCTGCTGCGCGCCGTCGCCTGCATGGATTTGACGACGCTGAATTCCAACGATACCGAGGAGCGCGTGCGCCGGCTCTGCGCCAAGGCGATCAATCCGTTCCGCCGCGACATCGTCGAGGGCCTTGGCATATCGGGTGAAACCATCCGCCCGGCCGCCGTCTGCGTCTACCATCCCTTCGTTGCCACCGCCGTCGATGCGGTGCGCGGCACCGGCATCCATGTCGCCGCCGTTTCCACCGCCTTCCCGCATGGCCTTACGCCGCTGTCGACCCGCCTGCAGGAGATCGAGGCCTCGGTCCGCGACGGCGCCGACGAGATCGACGTCGTCATCCCGCGCGGCCTGGTGTTCGGGGCCAAGTGGCGGGAGCTTTACAACGAGATCGTCTCGATGCGCGCCGCTTGCGGTGACGCGCATCTGAAGGTCATCCTCGGCACCGGCGACCTCGCAACGCTGCGCAACGTCATGCTGGCCTCGATGGTGGCGATGATGGCGGGCGCCGATTTCATCAAGACCTCGACCGGCAAGGAAAGCGTCAACGCGACGCTGCCCGTCGGCCTCGCCATGGTGCGCGCCATCAGGGCCTATTTCGAGGAAACCGGCTATCTCATCGGCTTCAAGCCGGCCGGCGGCATATCCACGGCCAAGGCCTCGCTCGACTGGCTGGTGCTGATGAAGGAAGAGCTCGGCCGGCCATGGCTGGAGCCAGACCTGTTCCGCTTCGGCGCGTCGAGCCTCTTGACCGACATCGAGCGCCAGCTCGAGCACCATCTGACGGGACACTATTCGGCCAATCATCGCCACGCGATGGCTTGAGAGATTTACCCCCACCCCGATCGGCAAGCCGATCGACCCTCCCACAAGTGGGAGGGTGAAGGAGGCGCCCAATGAACATTCTCGACCGATACCACGCCATGGAATACGGCCCGGCGCCGGAAGCCCGCAACGAGGCCGACGCCTGGCTTGCCGCGCGCGATTTCGGCAGGGCGCTGTTCATCGGCGGCGACTGGAAAGCCGCGTCCGGCGGCAAGACTTTCGAAACCAGCGAGCCGTCTTCCGGCAAGCTGCTGGCCAACGTATCCGACGCCAACGCCGTCGACATCGACGCGGCGGTTGCGGCGGCCAGCAAGGCGCTGCCGAAGTGGTCGGCAGCCTCGGGTTATCAGCGCGCCAAGGTGCTTTATGCCATCGGCCGCGCCATGCAGCGTCACCAGCGCCTGTTCGCGGTGCTGGAGACCATCGACAATGGCAAGCCGATCCGCGAAAGCCGCGACATCGACGTGCCGCTGGCGATCCGCCACTTCATACACCATGCCGGTTGGGCGCAGGCGCTGGACAAGGATTTCCCCGGCCACAGGGGTGTCGGCGTGGTCGGCCAGATCATCCCGTGGAACTTTCCGCTGCTGATGCTGGCCTGGAAGATCGCGCCGGCGCTCGCCGCCGGCTGCACCGTGGTGCTGAAGCCGGCCGAGTTCACGCCGCTGACATCAATCCTGTTTGCTGAGATCTGCGAGCGCGCCGGCGTGCCGAAAGGCGTCGTCAACATCGTGCAGGGCGGCCCTGAGGCCGGCGTCGCCATCGTCAACCATCCCGGCGTCCAGAAGATCGCCTTCACCGGCTCTTCCGAGGTCGGCAAAATCATTCGCAAGGCGACCGCCGGCTCGGGCAAGAAACTGTCGCTGGAACTTGGCGGCAAGTCGGCCTTCATCGTCTTCGAGGATGCCGATCTCGACAGCGCCGTCGAAGGCCTGGTCGATGGTATCTGGTTCAACCAGGGCCAGGTCTGCTGTGCCGGCTCGCGCCTGCTGGTGCAGGAAGGCATAGCCGACGCCCTGATCGCCAAGGTCAAGACGCGGATGAGCCGGCTGCGCGTCGGCAGCCCGCTCGACAAGAACACCGATATCGGCCCGCTGGTCGACTTGACCCAGCTTGACCGCGTCAAGGGCCTGGTTGCCGAAGGTGCCAGGCAGGGCGCCGTCTGCTGGCAGCCGGATGCGGCGCTGCCGTCTTCCGGCTACTACCATCTGCCGACGCTCGCCACAGGTGTTTCGCCGGCTAACATATTGGCACAAGAAGAGGTGTTCGGCCCTGTTCTGGCGACCATGACCTTCCGCAACACCGAGGAAGCGATCGAGCTAGCCAACAACACGCGCTACGGGCTCGCCGCCTCGGTGTGGAGCGAGAACGTCAACCTTGCTTTGCACGTCGCGCCGCAATTGAAGGCCGGCGTGGTCTGGGTCAACGGCACCAACATGTTCGACGCCGCCTGCGGCTTCGGCGGCTACCGCGAGAGCGGTTTCGGCCGCGAGGGCGGGCGCGAGGGCATGTTCGAATATCTCACGGCAAAGCTGCCGCTCGGCCCGGTCATCAAGCCGGCGACGACCTCCGCACAGCCGGTCGAGCAGGCCGACGGCTCGGCAATCGACCGCACCGCAAAGCTGTTCATCGGCGGCAAGCAGGTTCGGCCGGACGGCAATTATTCGCTCGCCATCGCCACCGCCAAGGGCAAGCTTGCCGGCGAAGTTGGGCTCGGCAGCCGCAAGGATATCCGCGATGCCGTCTCTGCCGCCCGCGGTGCCAAGGCCTGGCCGGAGGCGACCGCCTATAACAGGTCCCAGGTGCTCTATTATCTGGCCGAGAATCTTTCCGGCCGTGCCGGCGAGTTCGCCGCCCGTCTCACCGAATTGACCGGCGCTACGCCCAAGGCCGCGCGGGAAGAGGTGGAACAGTCCCTCGAACGGCTGTTCCTCTATGCCGGTCTGGCCGACAAGTTCGAGGGCCGCGTGCACCAGCCGCCGGCGCGTGCCGTGACGCTGGCGCTTCATGAACCGGTCGGCGTCGTCGGCATCGTCGCCCCCGATAGCTCGCCGCTGCTCGGTCTGATCTCGCTGGTCGCACCGGCGCTGGCCATGGGCAACACCGTGGTTGCGGTGCCGTCGGAGCGCTACCCGCTGCTGGCCACCGATCTCTACCAGGTCATCGAATATTCCGACATTCCCTCAGGCGCCATCAACATCGTCACCGGCCGCAGCGCCGAACTTGCCGGCGTGCTGGCCAAGCATGACGATGTCGACGGGCTCTGGGTGTTCGCCGACGCAGAGACCTGCGCCAAGGCGGAGGCAGAGTCCATCGGCAACCTCAAGCGCGTCTGGAGCGGCAATGGCCGCAGCCTCGACTGGGCATCCGACGAAGCCGCCGGCGACGCCTTCCTGCGCCGCGCCGTCGAGGTCAAGAATGTCTGGGTGCCTTACGGCGATTGATGTCCCGCCGGTGCTGTCGAGATCGTGTTCGGGCTTGACGCATGGACAGATGTTCTTTAACGAGAAAAAACATCTTTATCAGTGAACGGTCAGCGGCGCAGGCTGCACGATCACGCGTGACTGGCACATGACGCCTTGGCCAGCCGCAGGTAGACCCGGACTATCCCAGCGGACGAGGAGAACAGCATGGCGGATCTGGCAGGCAAGGTCGTTGTCGTCACGGCAGCGGCGCAAGGCATCGGCAAGGCGAGCGCACTGGCGTTCGCAAAAGCTGGCGCCATCGTCCACGCCACCGACATCAACGAGGCACTGCTGGCGGAACTCGCCAGGACGCCGGGGATCAAGACCCGCAAGCTGGACGTACTCAACGACGAAGCCGTCAACGCCGCCTTTGCCGAGATCGGCGTTGTCGACGTGCTGTTCAATTGCGCCGGTTTCGTCCATTCGGGCTCGATCCTCGAGATGAAGGAAGCCGATCTCGATTTCGCGCTGAACCTCAATGTTCGCGCCATGATCCGCACCAGCCGGGCCGTGCTGCCCGGCATGCTGGAACGCGGCGACGGATCGATCATCAACATGGCCTCGCTGGCCAGTTCAACCAAGGGCGTGCCCAACCGCTTCGTCTATGGCCTGACCAAGGCCGCCGTCATCGGCCTGACCAAGGCGATCGCCGCCGACTATGTCGGCAAGGGTATACGCTGCAACGCCATCTGCCCCGGCACGGTCGAGAGCCCGTCGCTGCAGGACCGCATGCACGCGCAAGGCGACTACGATGCCGCCCGCGCCGCCTTCATCGCCCGCCAGCCGATGGGCCGGCTCGGCACGCCGGAGGAGATCGCGGATCTCGCCGTCTATTTGGCCGGCGCCACCTATACGTCAGGGCAGGCCTACAATATCGATGGCGGCTGGTCGATCTGACTGCGGAAATCTTGCCGAGCCGGACGATCTGGCCCTTTCCCGGCGTTTGACAGGGGATCGAAGAGTCTGAAAATCCCGCGCGCCGGCTATCTTGTATGGCGATCGCGCTTGTCCGTAGTCAGGTCGATGGGTACGGTCCGCCGGTTCCTTGAAGGCGCAATCGCCTTGGCGGAAAGTTTGCAAAAGGCCACGAGGCCGCAATCAGGAGAAGGATTTAGATGAAACTGCTGCGCTATGGCGAGGTGGGAAGCGAACGTCCCGGCCTGCTCGATGCGGATGGAACGATCCGTGATCTCTCCGCTCACGTCACCGACATCGGTGGCAAGACGCTCGATCCGGCATCGCTGGCGGCACTGGCCAAGCTCGATCCGAAGTCGCTGCCGGCGGTTTCCGGCAGCCCGCGCCTCGGCGCCTGCGTTGCCGGCACCGGCAAGTTCATCTGCATCGGCCTCAACTATTCCGACCATGCCGCCGAAACCGGCGCCACCGTGCCGCCGGAGCCGATCATTTTCATGAAGGCAAGCTCGGCCATTGTCGGGCCGGATGACGACGTGCTGATCCCCCGCGGCTCGGAGAAGACCGACTGGGAAGTCGAACTGGCCGTAATCATCGGCAAAACCGCCAAGTATGTCAGCGAGGCCGATGCGCTCGACTATGTCGCCGGCTATAGCGTTGCCCACGATGTCTCCGAACGCGCCTTCCAGGCCGAGCGCCAGGGCCAGTGGACCAAGGGCAAGTCCTGCGACACGTTCGGCCCGACCGGCCCGTGGTTGGTGACCAAGGACGAGGTAGCCGATCCGCAGAACCTCAAAATGTGGCTGACCGTCAACGGCAAGACGATGCAGAACGGCTCGACCAAGACCATGGTCTACGGCGTAAAGTATCTGGTGTCCTATCTCAGCCAGTTCATGTCGCTGCACCCCGGCGACATTATCTCCACCGGCACCCCGCCCGGCGTTGGCCTCGGCATGAAGCCGCCGGTGTTTTTGAAGGCAGGCGATGTGGTGGAGCTCGGCATTGAAGGCTTGGGGCAGCAGAAGCAGACGTTCAAGGCTGACGTGTAGGCTTCTCTGTTCTCTCCTTGTGTCTCTGGAATGAGAAGAGGAAGGGGCGGTTTCGCGCCTTTCCTCTACCCCGTCGATCGGGGGAGAGGTGGCGAGCGAAGCTCGACGGAGTGGGGGCTCGATCCGCTCGTCTGTCGAAGCGACTGTACTGACACGTCAGTCCCTATCCTATGGCGGTTTTGGCTTGGGTCCAGGTCTTCCCCCACTCCGTCGCCGCTTCGCGGCGCCACCTCTCCCCCCTCCGGAGGGAGGGGAAAGGAAGAGGGTGTCAAGCTACTTCAACACCTTCCCATCAGCGCCAAACCGATACGTCTTCGCCGGATCCGGCGTCGCATACAGCGTGGCACCCGGCTCGGCATCATAAACACCAAAGATCCGCACGGTGATCAGCCCGGCCTTCTCGCAGTCGAGATAGAGGTTGGTGTCGGCGCCGAGATGCTCGGCGTGCACCACCGTTCCCTTCCAGGCGCCTGACTTCGGATCGACGGTCAAATGTTCCGGCCGCACGCCGATGGTCTTGGCGGTTTCGCCAAGCCTGGCGCCGTCGACGAAATTCATTTTCGGTGAGCCGATGAACCCGGCGACAAACTCATTTGCCGGCGAATTGTAGAGCTCCATCGGCCCGCCGATCTGCTCGATCCGGCCGGCATTGAGCACGACAATCTTGTCGGCCAGCGTCATCGCCTCGACCTGGTCGTGGGTGACGTAGATCATCGTCGCCTTCAGCCGGCGGTGCAGCTGTGCGATCTCCAGCCGCGTGTTGACGCGCAACGCGGCATCAAGATTCGACAGCGGCTCGTCGAAGAGAAAGAGCTTGGGTTCGCGCACCACGGCGCGGCCGATGGCGACGCGCTGGCGTTGGCCGCCGGACAGCTCGGCTGGCCGCCTCCCGAGATAGGGCTCCAGCGACAGCATCGACGAGGCGATGCCGATGCGCCGCTCGATCTCGGCCGCCGGCGTGCCGGCCTGCTTGAGGCCGAGCCCCATATTGTTCTTCACCGTCAGATGCGGGTAGAGCGCATAGGTCTGGAACACCATGGCGATGCCGCGCTTGGCCGGCGGCGTGGCCGAGACATCCGCACCGTCGATCACCACACGGCCCGAGGTCGAATCCTCCAGTCCGGCGATGACCCTGAGCAAGGTCGACTTGCCGCAGCCGGACGGGCCGACGAAAACGACGAACTCGCCATCATTCACTTCGAGGTTGATGCCCTTCAGCACCTCGACCGGCCCGAAGGCCTTCTTCACATTCTCGATGTTCAGCGAGCCCACGGTTTCGTCCCTGTTCTAGAGTTTGACGGCGGCGCCACTGCGCACGCTCTCGTCGGCTGCAAGGCAGACGGCGAGCGATTTGACCGCGTCGTCCATGTGTTTGGTCAGATCCAGATCCTCACGGATCGCCTTCAGTACAAAGGCCTGTTCGAGGTCGCAGAGGTCCTGGTGGCCGGGCTCGCCTGCCATCGACAGCATTTCGTCGGTCTTGGTGAATTTGCCGTCCGCGCCCGTCGCAGCACTGTGCAGGCGGATGGTCGAGGTCTTGGTGTGGGTGTCGATGTCATCCGACTTCACACCTTCCTTCATGACGATCGACACGCAGCCATTGGGCGAGATGACGTCCTTCACGAAGAAGGCGGTTTCCGAAATCATCGGCCCCCAGCCGGCCTCGTACCAGCCGACCGACCCGTCATCGAATAGCACCTGCAGGTGGCCGTAATTGTACATCGAGGGCGCGACCTCGTCGGTCAGCCGCACGCCCATGCCACGCACCTCGACCGGTTTGGCGTCGGTGATCTGCAGCATGACGTCGAGATAGTGCACGCCGCAATCGACGATCGGCGACGTCGTCTGCATCAACTGCTTGTGCGTCTCCCAGGTATGGCCCGAGGATTGCTGGTTGAGGTTCATGCGGAAGACGTAGGGGCCGCCAAGCTTGCGCGCTTCGGCGATCAGCCTGATCCAGGATGGGTGATGGCGCAGGATGTAGCCGATCACCAGTTTCTTGCCATTGGCCTTGGCCGCCGCTACGACGCGCTTGGCGTCAGCCACGGTTGTTGCCAGCGGCTTTTCGACGAAAACATGGCAGCCGGCTTCGAATGCCTTCACCGCATAATCGGCATGGCTGTCGGAATAGGTGGCGATGCAGGCGACGTCTGGCTTTTCGTCGCGCAGCACCTCGTCGAAGGAGCGCCTGATGCCGTAGCCGGACAGCCCTTCCGGCAGCGGCACGTCGGAGCGGTTGATGAGTGCTGCGATCTGGAAACCGGGATTGCTGTGATAGGCCAGCGCATGGCTGCGGCCCATATTGCCGAGGCCGGCGACAACAACGCGCAGGGGTGTTTCAGAACTCACTTGACGGCTCCCGAGGTGATGCCGCGGATCAGCTGCCGCGAGAAGATGACGTAGAGGATCAGCACCGGCATGATCGCCAGCGACAGCGCGGCCAGGATGGCGTTCCAGTTGGTGACGAACTGGCCGAGGAACAGTTGCGCGCCGAGCGTCACCGTCTTGGTTTCTTCCGACGGCGCCAGGATCAGCGGGAACCACAGGTCGTTCCAGATCGGGATCATGGTGAAGACGGCGACGGTCGCCATGGAGGGCCGCACCAGCGGCAGCACCAGCCGGAAGAAGATGGTGTATTCCGACAGGCCGTCAATGCGGCCGGCATTCTTCAGATCGTCGGACACCTGCTTCATGAATTCCGACAGGATGAAGACGGCAAGCGGCAGGCCCTGCGCGGTGTAGACCAGGATCAGCGCCGTCAGCGTGTTGACCAGCCCGCTCGCCACCATCAATTGCAGGATGGCGACGGTGCCCAGCCGGATCGGGATCATGATGCCGAGCGCCAGATAGAGCCCCATCAGCGAGTTGCCACGGAAGCGGTATTCCGACAGCGCGAACGCCGCCATGGCGCCGAACAACAGCACGAAGAACAGCGAGGCCACGGTGACGACGAGGCTGTTCTGGAAATAGTGGATGAAGTCGCCCTGGCCGATCACCGTCGTGTAGCCGATCAGGTCGAAGGTTTTGGGCGTCGGCGGCGTCAGCGGCGCGCCGAAGATGCCCGCGCGCGACTTGAACGAGTTCATGATGACGAGGATCACCGGAAACAGCGCGATCGCCGTGTAGGTCAACAGGATCGCGTGGGCGCCGATGGTGCGGGGCACGGAACGGGTGGCGGTGCTCATTGGGAGGTCTCCTGACGCACACTTCCAAGGAATGGCGCCAAGGCACCCCCCTCTGTCCTGCCGGACATCTCCCCCGCAAGGGGGGAGATCGGATGTCGCGACTGCTTTCGCCAATCACCAACGCAGCAAGATGGCCGGCAAGGCCAACGCTGCCAATCTCCCCCCTTGCGGGGGAGATGGCCGGCAGGCCAGAGGGGGGTGTTCAAGCTCGACATCTCGCCCCTCAGAACTGGTAGCGACGCAGGCGCGTCTGGACGAGGAAGAGGTAGACGCAGACGCCGCCGAGGATGATCAGGAACATCATCGTGGCAATCGCCGCGCCCATATTGGGGTCGCCGGTCTGCAGCTGGAAGCCGAAGAAGGCGCGGTAGAGGAAGGTGCCGAGAATGTCGGTCGAATAGTTCGGCCCGGCGAGCGCGCCTTGCGCGGTGTAGATCAGGTCGAAGGCGTTGAAATTGCCGACGAAGGTGAGGATCGAGATAATGCCGATCGACGGCAGGATCAGCGGCAGCTTGATCTTCCAGAACTGTGAAAGGCCGGTAATGCCGTCGCATTCGGCGGCCTCGATCACCTCTTCGGGGATCGACAGCAGGGCGGCATAGATCAGCATCATCGGGATGCCGACGAACTGCCACACCGAGATCAGGCTGAGTGCGGTCAGTGCATATTGCTCCTTGCCGAGCCACGGCGTGAACAGGCTTTTGAGGCCGACGAGATCCATCAGATGCGGCGCCACGCCCCACAACGGGGACAGGATCAGCTTCCAGGCGAAACCGACGATGACGAAGGACAGGATGGTCGGAACGAAGATCGCGGTGCGGTAGAAGGCCGCGAATCTGAGTTTCGGGCTGGACAGAAGCGCCGCCAGCATGACGCCGATCGGGTTTTGCACGATCATGTGGATGATGAAGAACCAGGTGTTGTTCCTGAGCGCGTTCCAGAAACCCACCGACCAGTTGGGGTCGCCGAACAGGGTGCGGAAGTTTTGCAGCCCAACGAAGACCTGGTGCTGCTCGATGTTGCGGAACAGCGACAGCTGCAGCGTGCCGGCGAGCGGCAGGATCATGATCGCCGTGTAGACAAGCACGGCCGGCGCCAAGAAGATGCCGATGTGCCAGCGGAACGGTCTTTTCGGTCTGATATCTGCGGCCATGAGTTCGGTCCCCGCCGTCTCTCGGTTCCAAAGGGTATCGATCTAGATGATGCCTCGATGCACGGCCCTGACATCCTTACCGGATGCGGCAAGAACAAGGCCTGCGACTGATCAGCTAGCCTTCCCCACAACAGTGAGGGTAAGGCCGGGAGGCGGTGCCGACAATCGCAATCTGAATAGGTGCACTGTGAAGGAGGTGGTCCGGAACCGGCCAGGCGTGCGCCCGGCCGGCTCCGTTGCCTGAGCTCTACTTCGCCGGCTTGTACCAGCTGTCGAGGCCGGTCTGCAGCTTCTTGGCGGCAGCTTCCGGCGTATCGGTGCCGTTGATGACGTTGGCCGATTCGACCCAGGTCTCGTTCTCGAGGTTCGGCGTGCCGCGCGACAGGATCTGGTAGGTCGAACGGATCGTCGGCTTGCACTTGCCGCGCCAGGAGACGAATTCCTGCGCCAGCGGGTCTGCCATCTTCACCGGCGCGGAGTTCAGGCTGAAGAAGCCCGGCAGCGCGTTGGCGTAGATGGTGGCGAAATCCGGCGAAGCGACCCAGGACAGGAAGGTCTTGGCCGCATCGGCGTTCTTCGAAGCCGCATTCAGGCCCATGCCGATATCGGTATGGTCGGAGATGTAGCAGGTGTCGCCGGCCTTCTCGACCGGCGGCGGGAAGGCGCCCATCTTGAACTGCGCCTGGGTGTTGAACAGGCCGATTTCCCACGAGCCGGCCGGGTAGATGGCGGCGCGGCCGAGCGTGAACAGGTTCTGACTATCCGGATAGGTCTGCGCCTCGAAGCCGTCGCCGAGATAAGGCTTCCACTTGGCCAGTTCCTCATACGGCGCGACCCAGTCCTTGTCGGTCAGCTTTTGCTCGCCCTTGATCAGCGCCGCGCGGCCGTCCTCGCCCTTCCAGTAGTTGGGGCCGATGTTCTGGTAGCCCATGGTCGCGGCTTCCCAGAGATCCTTGGTGCCCATCGCCATCGGGATGTAGGTGCCGTCGGCCTTGATCTTGTCGAGCGCGGCGAAGAACTCGTCGCGGGTCTCCGGCACCTTGATGCCGAGCTTGTCGAAGGCGTCCTTGTTGTAGATGAAGCCGTGGATGACCGAGGCCATCGGCACGCAGAAGCTCGCCTTGCCGTCGTCGGTCTGCCAGGCGGATTTGGCGACGGGTGAGAAGTTCTCCATGCCGGGCAGCGCCGAGAGGTCGGCAAGGTTGCCCTTCTTGAACAGCTCGAGCGACTTGTCGAATGGGCGGCAGGTGATCAGGTCGCCCGCCGAACCGGCGGCGAGCTTGGCGCCCAGCGCCGCGTCATATTCGGTCGGAGCCGACGGCGCGAACACCACCTTGATGCCCGGGTTCTTGGCTTCGAAGGCCGGGATCAGCTTGTCCTTCCAGATGGCAAGGTCGTCACCGCGCCAGCTTTCGATGTTGAGCGTTACGTCTGCGGCAGAAGCAACCCCGGCCGAGCCGAGAATGCTGGTGCCCAAAAGCAGTGCCGTCAGTAGTTTCGTTGTCATGCTCAGTCTCCCTGTTGACCTTTTTCAGGTTCGGTTTTGATGAGAACGGAGGCAGTGCGCCCTTTGCTCCCCTCTATCGCGGAAAGGGCCGGCCGCAGCTTCTGGCCGGCCTCTTCCAGTATCTTCTGCGCCGCGTCAGTGCTGTCGGCGCCGGCGGCGAGCAGAATGGCGGTCTTGACCGCGCCGCCGCTCTTCTCGAGCAGGCGGGCCGCCTCGTCCGTGTCGCGCCCGCTGACGGCGGCGACGATGCGCGCCGCGCGGTCGCGCAGCTTGATGTTGTCGGCCATGAGATTGACCATGTAGCCGTCATGCACATGGCCGAGATGGATTGCGGTCAGCGTCGACAGCATGTTGAGCGCGATCTTCTGGGCGGTGCCGGCGCCCATGCGCGTGGAGCCCGCGATCAGCTCCGGCGGCGTTTCGAGCAGGATGGCGGTTTGTGCCTGGCGCAGCAGCGCAGAGTCCCTGTTGTTGGCGATACCGATGGTGGCAGCGCCGCGGCGCGCCGCTTCCTCGATGGCCCGCACCGCATAAGGCGTCGTGCCACTGGCGGAAATGGCGATCAGGCAGTCGCCCTTGCCGAGGCCCGCCTTGGCGACCGCTGCCGCGGCCTCCTCGGCATCGTCTTCCGGCCCGCCGGCCAATGTGCGGAAGGCGTCGTCGCCGCCGGCGATCAGGATGGCAATGCGGTCACGATGAATGCCGAAGGTGCCCGGAAGCTCCAGCGCATCGGCCAGTGCCATCAGGCCTGAGCTGCCGGCAGCGGCGTAGGCGAGCTTGCCGCCGCTCTTCAGCCTGCCGGCAATGATCTCGGCGGCCCTGGCAATGGATGGAATGGCATGGCGCACGACCTTGGCGGCTTCGATCTGCGCGTCGGCCAAATAGGAAAGGACGGTGTCCGGGGCCTGGATATCCAGCCCCTCGGCATTTTTGTGAAGCGCTTCGGTGCGCGTTTCGGCCATCCCGGTTCCTCCAATACCAGAACAATACCAAAAAAATACCACTTGTCCACATGCATTAACGAATTCGCTGGTCGGAAATCGCTGAGCCGACGAAATACGCAGATTTTTCAATAAAATACGGCTTAATCTTTTTGAAACGGAAATTAACCCTTGGCTATTGGTATTTTATTGGTATTATCCGCCCGGAGGAGAAATCACGTGAATTTCGTGCTCGGAATCGATGGCGGCGGCACCAGCTGCAGGGCCGCCCTGGCAACGGCGGACGGCATGGTGATCGGCCGCGCCAAAAGCGGCGCCGCCAACATCCGCACCGACCTGACCGGCGCCCGCTTGAACATCGTCGAGGCCGCGCGGCAGGCGTTCCTCGCCGCCGGGCAGGATGCGGAATTGATCCCGCGAACACCCGCAATTCTCGGCCTTGCCGGCGCCAATGTCGGCACCTACCGGCAGCAGCTCGAAGCGATCCTGCCGTTCAGCATCAGCCGCGTCGAGACCGACGCCGAGATCGCACTGGAAGGCGCCGTCGGCTCCGGTGACGGCGCCATGGCGATCCTCGGCACCGGCACCGCCTATATGGCGCGCAGACAAGGCAAATCGCGCGCCATCGGCGGCTGGGGCTTCCAGGTTGGCGACCAGGGCAGCGGCGCCCGTATCGGCCGCGACCTGCTCGAACAGACACTGCTTGCCTATGACGGCGTTCGCGCCGGTTCGCCGCTGACGCAGAGCATGCTGGCCGTCTTCCGCAACAACCCGGAGGACGTCGTCGAATTCACCACCAATGCCAAGCCGGGCGACTTCGGCGGCTTCGCACCCAAGGTGTTCGAGCATGCCGAAAAGGGCGACAGCGTCGCCAACTGGATCCTCGACAGGGTGGTCGCCGACGTCGAAGCCTCGCTCGGCGCGCTCGACCTTGCCGACGACGCGCCGCTGTGCCTGCTCGGCGGGCTGGCGCCGCTCTACGCGCCGCGGCTGTCTGCCCGCTATCGGGCGCTGCTGAAGCCGCCGCTCGACGACGCGCTGGGCGGCGCGGTGCAGATGGCGGTTCGCCTTTTCGCCGGACACGCGGAGGCAACTCGATGAGCGAGGCCGCCGACCAGATCTTCGCCACGCTCAAACATCAGGCGCAAAGCGGCGCGCCGCTTTATCTGCAGCTTCGCAAGAGCATCGAGGACGCGGTCAATCGCGGCCTGATCGGGCCGGGCGACGCGCTGCCTTCCGAGCGCGACATCGCCACCAAGGCCGATATTTCGCGGGTTACCGTGCGCAAGGCGGTGCAGGACCTAGTCAAGGGCGGCATCCTGGTGCAGCGCCACGGCTCCGGCACCTTCGTGGCGCCGCGCATGGAGCGTGTCGAACAGTCGCTGTCGCGGCTGACCTCGTTCACTGAGGACATGGCGCGGCGCGGCATGGCTGTGCGTTCGGCATGGCTCGACCGCGGCCTTTACGCACCTTCGCCCGACGAGATGATGGTGCTCGGCCTGTCGTCGAGCGAACTGGTGGCGCGCGTGGCGCGCCTGCGCATTGCCAATGACACGCCGCTGGCGATCGAACGCGCCTCGCTGTCGGCGAGAGTATTGCCCGACCCGGCTGATATAGGCTCCTCGCTCTATGCGGCGCTGGAATTGACCGGCAACCGGCCGGTGCGGGCTGTGCAGCGCATCTCCGCCGCCAATCTCGGCGACAGCGATGCGCGTCTGCTCGAAGTGCCGCCAGGCATCGCCGGCCTGCACATCGAACGCATTTCTTATCTGGCGAGCGGCAAGGTGATCGAATTCACCCGCTCTATATACCGGGGCGACGCCTATGATTTCGTCGCCGAACTGCGGCTGACAGGGCCGAGCGAAGAGGGCCGACCATGAGTAAAGAGCCAACCAAGTCGACCGATGTGACCCATATGCGGCGCGAGATCGAGGAGATCCCGCAAGCCGTCGCCCGTCTGCTCGATGGCTCAGGCACCATGCTGACCGAGGCCGGGCGCGGCATCCGCGAACGCGACCCGCAGTTTGTCGTCACCGTGGCGCGCGGCTCGTCCGACCATGCCGCCACTTTCATGAAGTATGCCGTCGAGCTTACCGCCGGCCTCGCCGTGGCGTCGGTCGGACCGTCCATCGCCTCGATCTATGGCCGAAAGCTCAGGCTCGCCGGCTCGGCCTGCCTGGCGATCTCGCAGTCGGGCAAGAGCCCCGACATCGTCGCCATGGCCGAAACCGCGCGTGCCGGCGGCGCGCTGACCGTCGCCATCACCAACACCGCCGATTCGCCGCTGGCGCGTGCCTCGGACTATGCCATCGACATACTGGCCGGCCCCGAGCGCAGCGTGGCGGCAACCAAGACCTTCATCAATTCGGCCGTCGCCGGCCTCGCTCTGATGGCGCACGCCACCGGTGACGATGCGCTGTTGGCCGCACTTGCCCGCCTGCCGGAGCATTTCGGCAAGGCGATCGCCTGCGACTGGATGAGCGTGCTGTCTGAGACAATCGAGAAGCAGAAATCGCTGTTCATCCTCGGCCGCGGACCGTCGGCGGCGATGGCCAATGAGGCGGCGCTGAAATTCAAGGAAACCTGCGGCATGCATGCCGAGGCCTATAGTGCGGCCGAAGTCATGCATGGCCCGCTGGCGCTGATCGGCCCCGACTTTCCGGTGCTGGCGCTGGCCGCGCGCGATGCGTCCGAACCGTCCATTGCCGAGGCCGCCGACAGCCTGGCGGCCAAGGGCGCGCCGGTGTTCGTCACCTCCGCACTAGCCCAGCGCGCCGTGCGCCTGCCGCATGTCGCTACCGGCCATCCCCTGACCGATCCGCTGACGCTGATCGTCTCCTTCTACATGTTCGTCGAGGCCTTTGCCCGCCATCGCGGTCTCGACCCGGACACGCCGCGCAATCTTCGCAAGGTGACGGAGACAGTATGAGCGATCGCTTTGCCCTGACTGGCGCCCGGATTTTCGATGGGGACGACTGGCATGAAGGCCACGCACTTGTCGTGCGCGACGGTCTCGTCGAGGCCATTTTGCCCGCCGGCGCCATCGCCTCGGATATCCGCGTCGTCGACACCGGCGGCGGCGTGCTGGCGCCGGGCTTCGTCGACCTGCAGGTCAATGGCGGTGGCGGCGTCATGCTCAATGACCACCCCGATGTCGCTTCGATCGAGACCATCTGCCGCGCGCACGCGCCTTTCGGCACGACGGCGCTGCTGCCGACGCTGATCACCGACACGCCCGGCATCACTGCCGCCGCTGTCGCCGCCGGCGAAGCAGCGGCGCTGCGGAAGGTGCCGGGCTTCCTCGGCCTGCATCTCGAAGGCCCGCATCTGTCGATCGCGCGCAAGGGCGCGCATGATCCGGCGCTGATCCGGCCGATGACGGACGCCGACCAGGCGATGCTGATCGCGGCGCGGCAAAAGCTGCCGGTGCTGCTCACCACCATAGCGCCGGAATCCGTCGAACCGGCGCGTGTCTCGGCACTCGCCAAGGCCGGCATCGTCGTCAGCCTTGGCCATTCCGACACCGGCTACGCCACCGCCAGTACCTTTGCCGAGGCCGGCGCCTCGATGGTCACCCATCTGTTCAACGCGATGAGCCAGATCGGCAATCGCGAGCCCGGGCTGGTGGGCGCGGCCATCGACATCGGCGCGTTGTCGGCCGGTCTCATCGCCGACGGCATCCATGTCGATCCCGCCACCATCAAGATCGCGCTGCGCGCCAAGCAAAGTCCCGGCAAGATCGTGCTTGTCAGCGACGCCATGGCGACGATCGGCACCGACATGACCTCGTTCACGCTGAACGGCCGCACCATCTACCGCAGGGACGGCAGCCTGCGGCTTGCCGACGGTACACTGGCGGGCGCCGATCTCGATATGATCTCGGCCGTTCGTTTCATCCACCGCGTCGTCGGGGTCGAGCTTTCCGAGGCCTTGCGCATGGCCTCGCTCTATCCGGCGCAAGCAATCGGCCAGTCGCACCGGCTGGGCCGATTCGCCAACGGCACGGCCGCGGACATGGTCGCGCTGTCGGACGATCTCGACACGAAGGGCGTCTGGATCGGCGGCGAAAAGGTTTTTGCGGCCGGTTCCGCCACTGCGTTGATTTCAGGTTCAAGTCGGCTGACGTCATGAAACCTTTTGATTTTGAGGTCGTTGTCGGAGCGTATGTCCGAGGCGAAACCCAAATTGAAACAGGCCGACGGCATCAAACCGCGCGATGCCTTGAAGCCGCGACAGCAAGCGCCGCGTGACCAGACGCCACGCCACGAGGAGCTGCGCGAAAAAAAGCCGTCGGCCGCCGAAGCTGCCCCCGAGGTCGACGGCCAGCCGGGACCGCCACCGGAGGCTGTCGAGCCCGATCCGCAACTGACGCTCGAAGAGGCCGAGCAGGCGCGCAAGAAATATCTGCTGCGGCGTTTCTGGATCAGCGCGCGCGGTTACTGGAGCCGGCGCGGCGACCGGCTCGCCTGGCCGTTCACGATCGGGGTGTTGCTTCTAATCTGCATCAATATCGGCTTCCAGTATGGCATCAATGTCTGGAACCGCTCGATGTTCGATGCGCTCGAGCAGCGCAACGCCCGCAGCGTCTACTTCCTCAGCGCGCTATTCGTACCGCTGGTGATCTGCAGCGGCAGCCTTGTCGTCGCGCAGGTTTACCTGCGCATGACGATCCAGCGCCGCTGGCGTTCCTGGCTGACCACCGCGGTCATTGCGCGCTGGCTGGCAAGCGGTCGCTACTACCAATTGAACCTCGTCGGCGGCGACCACCAGAACCCCGAGGCCCGCATGACCGAGGATTTGCGCATCGCCACCGAGTCGCCGGTCGATTTCATCGCCGGCGTCCTCAACGCGTTCCTGTCGGCCTCGACCTTCATCGTCGTGCTGTGGACCATCGGCGGCGCGCTCACCCTGCCGATCGGCAGCGAGAGCATTACCATTCCCGGCTTCCTAGTTATCACCGCGATGATCTATGCCGCCATCACCTCGACCTCGATGGTGGTCATCGGCCGCCATTTCGTCCGGCTCTCCGAGCAGAAGAACCAGGCGGAAGCCGAATTGCGCTACACGCTGACGCGCGTGCGCGAAAACGGCGAGAGCATCGCCTTGCTGGGCGGCGAGGAGGAGGAGCGCAGCGGCATCGACAGGAATTTCGGCCATGTGCTCAGGCAATGGGCGCTGCTGACGGGCCAGCACATGCGCACGGCGGCGGTGTCGCAGGGATCGAGCCTGTTTGCGCCGGTCGTGCCGATCCTGCTGTGCGCGCCAAAATTCCTCGAGGGCTCGATGACGCTTGGCGAGGTGATGCAGGCAGCGTCTGCCTTTGGCATCGTGCAAGGCGCGTTCGGATGGCTGGTCGACAACTACCCGCGTCTTGCCGACTGGAACGCCTCGGCGCGGCGCATCGCCTCGCTGATGATGTCGCTCGACGGGCTCGAGCGTGCGGAGCAGAGCGACGCGCTCGGACGCATCCAGCACGGCAAAACCGAAGACGGTGCGATGCTCAGCCTCGACGATCTCTCCGTCACGCTCGACGACGGCACCTCCGTGGTCAAGGAAACCGAGGTTGCGATCGAACCGGGTGAGCGCGTGCTGGTGGCTGGCGAATCCGGCTCGGGCAAGTCGACGCTGGTGCGGGCCGTTGCTGGCCTGTGGCCATGGGGCGGCGGCAGCGTCAATTTCCACGCCGACAGGCGACTGTTCATGCTGCCGCAACGCCCCTACATCCCCTCGGGCACGCTTCGCCGCGCGGTCGCCTATCCCGCGGCGGCGGACAAGTGGACGATCAAACAGATCAAGGCCGCCCTCGACAAGGTCGGCCTTGCCTATCTTGCCGAAAGGATCAAGGAAGAAGCGCCATGGGACCAGACGCTGTCGGGCGGCGAAAAGCAGCGCCTCGCCTTCGCGCGCCTGCTGCTGCACCGCCCCGATATCGTCGTGCTGGATGAAGCAACCTCGGCGCTCGACGAGAAGAGCCAGGACACCATGATGGCGACGGTGATCCGCGAATTGCCTGATGTCACCATCATCAGCGTGGCGCACCGGGCCGAGCTGGAAGCCTTCCACAGCCGCAAGATCACCCTCGAACGGCGCGAGGGCGGCGCCAAGCTTGTCAGCGACATCAATCTCGCCCCACGCAAGCGCAACCTGCTGAAGCGCGCCTTGTGGGGTTCCGGCAGTCGGGCCGAAAGGCCGCGCAAGGAGTAAGGCGCCCCTGCCCCAGCGCAACTATGATGCGTATATGTCCTTGTAGGTATCGCGCAGCAGGTTCTTCTGTACCTTGCCCATGGTGTTGCGCGGCAGCTCATCGACGAAGATCACCCGTTTCGGGTGCTTGTATTTCGCCACCCGTCCGGCGATGGCGCCGAGAATTTCGGCACCGGTGATCCGCGATGACGGCGCCCGCACGACGACAGCGGTGACGCCCTCGCCGAAATCCGGATGGGCAACGCCGATGACGGCGCTTTCGCTAACCCCATCGAGGGCGTCGATCTCGCTTTCGAGTTCCTTCGGATAGATGTTGTAGCCGCCCGATATGATCAGGTCCTTGCCGCGGCCGACAATGTGGACGTAGCCGTCGGCGTCGACCATACCGAGATCGCCGGTGATGAAAAAACCGTCGGCGCGGAATTCCGCCTTGGTCTTCTCCGGCATGCGCCAATAGCCGCCGAAGACGTTGGGGCCTTTGACCTCGATCATGCCGACCTCACCCTGCGCAAGTGCTGCGCCGCTGTCGGGATCGGCGATGCGAAGCGTGACGCCGGGCAAGGGGAACCCGACCGTACCGGCGCGCCGCTCGCCCTCATAGGGGTTCGAGGTGTTCATGTTGGTCTCGGTCATGCCGTAGCGTTCGAGGATCGCGTGGCCGGTGCGCTCGCGCCAGGCCTTGTGCGTCTCTGCCAGCAGCGGCGCCGAACCGGAAATGAACACGCGGATGTTTTTCGCCGCCTCACGGTCCAGTCCATCCTGCTGCAGCAGGCGTACGTAGAAGGTCGGCACACCCATCAGGGCCGTGGCACGCGGCAGCAGCGAGACGATGCGGGCCGGATCGAACTTCTGCTCGAACAGCATCGAGGCGCCGGCCATCAGGACGACGTTGGTGGCGACGAACAGGCCGTGCGTGTGGAAGATCGGCAATGCGTGGATCAGCACGTCGTCTCCAGTGAAACGCCAGTGCTCGACCAGCACGCGCGCGTTCGAAGCAAGGTTCTCGTGGCTGAGCATGGCGCCTTTCGAACGGCCGGTGGTTCCCGACGTGTAGAGGATTGCCGCGAGGTCATCCGACCCGCGCGCCACGTCATGAAAATCCGTCGGCAGCCGCGAGGCCTGGTCGGTCAGCGATCCCCGGCCGTCGCGGCCGAGCGTGACGGTGATGGCGCCCGTCTTTTCCGCCAGCGCGCCGATGTCGGCCGCTCTTGCCGGGTCGCAGACGACCAGGCGTGGTTCCGCGTCGCCGAAGAAATACTCCAGCTCGGCCAATGTGTAGGCGGTGTTGAGCGGCAGGAAGACGGCGCCGGCTCGCAGGCAGGCGAGATAGAGCATAATCGCTTCCGGGCTCTTCTCGACCTGCACGGCAATGCGGTCACCGGGCTCGACATCCAGTTGCAAGAGCGCATGCGCAAGCTGCGCCGAGCGGGCCAGCATATCGCCATAGGTGAGCAAGCGGCCATCATCGGTCTCCATCAGCAAGCGCGCTGGCGCCGGCATCCGGGACCGGAACGCATCGAACAGATGATTGCTCATGAAGACTTCCTGGGGTGCTACGGCGCTGAGCATGCGCCTGTCGCGGCATGCCCCGGCGGCGAGAGTTCGCGGTTCTTGGCCGCGCCGTCAAGCCCGCCGACAGCGGTTCACGCCAGCCGCTCTCCACGCAGGCTGAGCGCAAGAAACGAGCGCAAGAGACCCGCCAGGAAACGACTGCTATCGCCGAGCGCGTTTGCCGGCGAGTTCCTTCGTTTCGTCGTCCTGCTCGAAGCGCTTCATGCACATGGCGGCAGTCAACCGGTAGTGGTTGAGCAGTGCCTCGACGGCACCGTCGGCATTGCCGTCCAGGGCACATTCGGCGATCAGGCGATGCTCGCCGAAATCGTCGCGCTGGACGCCTTCGCCATCATTGGCCATTTGCCGGTAGCGATAGGCGTGATCGGAGAGCTGGTCGCAAAACCCCACCAGCCATTGCGACCGGCAGGCCGAAATCAGCACCCTGTGAAAGATGCGATGCAGCCTCTCCCAATCGGGATTGAGCGAGACGAGGTTCTGCGGCGAAAAACGTGACGCACGGCCCAGGCGATGCAGCGCCAGCACGAGTTGTTCTTCCCATTCGGCGGTGCGGTGGACGATGGATTCGCGAAGCGCCCGCTCCTCGAGCCAGCAGCGGGTGCGCGTCAGCTCTTCGAGTTCCGGCGCACTGACCGGCATGATGAAGAAGCCGCGCTGGTCGTGCCGGCCGAGAAGTCCTTCCGAGGCGAGGCGATTGAGAGCCTCGCGGACAGGTGAGGCGCCGGCCCCATATTTGGAGACAACCCATTCGACCCGCAGTTTGCTCTCGGTTTCAAGGACACCGCCGAGAAGATCGTCCCGCAATTGCTGATAGACCGTACTCGCAAGCGTGCTCTTCGGTCCCGCAGCGTCGTCGTTCAGATTGGCAGCTCCGTATGTCATAGCGACTCCTTGTCCCCAAGACTTGGCCTGGGCGATTCGAGTCTGAAAGCATTCGCCGTCTCGTACTTGTACCATACAGCGCGAGCATTCGCCTGCTCAAGCAGAAGATCACGCTATTGTACTTTAGCACGAAGGAATATGCGGCATTCCGGAGCTCAATGCTGTAATTCCGCGCATTTTCACAACCTGTGGAAACTTAACATGTTTTGTATGCACGCAGGAGAATCTGTCTTTCTGTTCTTTTGTATGCGCGCGAGATCAACTGTCTGCTTTGGGCATAGGCCGGCGGACCTTGAGACCGAATCAGGCAACCGCTCAGCCCGATGCCGTTGCGCATCAGATTTTCACAAGCCCCGCCCGGGACCAGAACCTTAGCCGGCATGTCGGGCCGACCGCGGGAACACCGCTGGTCAGCCGGCTGCGTTGTCGGCTGCCGTCCTGATCGCCTGGATGTTCTGACGATAAGCCTCGACGCTGCCGCCTTTGAAGATGGCGGCGCCCGCCACCAGCACGTCGGCGCCGGCAGCGGTGACCAGCGGCGCGGTCTCGGCTGAAACACCGCCGTCGATCTCGATGCGGATCGGCCGGCCGCCGATCAGGGCCTTGACCCGCTTCACCTTGTCGACGACCGCCGGGATGAAGGCCTGGCCGCCGAAGCCCGGATTGACGGTCATGATCAGGATCAGGTCGAGCCGGTCGAGCACGTATTCGACCACGCTTTCCGGCGTCGCCGGATTGAGCGACACACCGGCCTTCTTGCCAAGGTTCCTGATGGTCTGCAGCGAGCGGTCGAGATGCGGGCCGGCCTCGGCATGGACGGTCAAACCGTCGCAGCCGGCCTCGGCGAAAGCGGCCAGATAGGGGTCGGCCGGGGCAATCATCAGATGGCAGTCGAAGAAGGCCTTGGTGCGGTTGCGGATCGCCTTGATCACCGGCGGGCCAAAGGTGATGTTGGGCACGAAATGCCCGTCCATCACATCGAGATGGATCCAGTCGGCGCCTGCCGCCGCCACCGCTTCGACCTCATCGCCGAGTTTGGAAAAATCCGACGCCAGCACCGATGGTGCAATCAGGGTCTTTCTGCTCATGGGTGCGGCCTTTCCGAGTGTCCTTCTCGTTCGGCCACCCTATCGACTGCCTAATGTGCCACAGCCGACTTGTCGAGGGTGCAGGCGCGGGCACCGCGCAGGCTGACGTGCCAGCATCCCCGATCACGTGCGGCCAATTCCCGCTTGCCCCCACAGCTACGAAGAAAAACCCGCCGAATTGCTCCGGCGGGTTTCTGGTCTCGTGTCGAGCAGTGGTTATTGCTGCTGGAGTTTCAGGATTCTGTCTGGAACCGGATCCTGTTGCTGTTCGACCTGCGGCCTGCGCCGTGGCAATACCTGCTGCAGCAGCAGGCCGGGGTTGAGCTCCAGCGACGGTTGTCCGCGGACGGGCCGGCAGTTCGGATAGCGCCCGATCGTGCCTTCCGGGCAGCGCCGCCTGATGATCGGCTGGCATTGGCCATTGATCATCTGCGAGCCCGGTGCGCATTCCACCTCCTGTCTGGGCTTGCGGCATGCGCCGTTGATCACCTGCGTCCCACGCGGGCAGACACACTCGCCGCGCTTGTTGTGGACCTGGCCGCGTATGTCGCATTGCTCCTGCGTCGGCTGCTTGCGCCGGCAGGCATTGCCCCGCACCTCGGTACCCCTCGGGCAGACACAAATGCCGTTGGCGTCGTGGACCTGACCACGGATGGTGCACTGCTCAGGCTTTGGCCGGATCGGACGGCAGGCGCCGTTTCTGACCTCGGTACCCCTTGGGCAGGCACAATCGCCATCCGCGTCGTGGATCTGACCACGGATGATGCACTGCTCAGGCTTCGGCTGGATCGGGCGGCAGGCACCATTGCGCACCTCGGTCCCTCTCGGGCAGACGCAGTCTCCATCGGCGTCGTGAACCTGACCACGGATCGTGCACTGCTCAGGCTTTGGCTGGATCGGGCGGCAGGCATTGCCCCTGATCTCGGTTCCCCTGGGGCAGACACAATCGCCATCCGCATTGTGGACCTGGCCACGGATGGTGCACTGCTCGGGCTTGTCGGTCCTGACACATCTGCCGTTCTCGAGCCCGGTTCCGCGTGGGCAGACGCAACGTCCGTCCTCGGTGCGGATCTGGCCTTCGAGCAGCACACAGCGCTTCGGCTGTTCCGGCTTCGGCACGATACCACCGCCCGGCGAGCACTGGCCGTTGCGGTAGGTAGTGCCTTCCGGGCAAACGCAGCGGCCGGCATCGTTCATGACGAAGCCTTGCGAGCATTCCTTCTTCGTCTCCTGGCTAATGGTGAAGGGATGGCAGGCATAGGCCTTGCCACGATCGCCCTGCACATTGGTCTGATCGCCGCCGAGCACCTCGCCACCGCCTTGCACCCGTGTCTCGGGAGAGAGCACGCCGACGCAGTTCTGGCCGCTGACATTGCCCTGCAGATTGGCCAGGCGACCGTCGTCGGGAATGACCACGGTGACATGGTGCACCTGGCTTTCGCCGGCGCCGAGCGTCAGGTTGGCAATGCAGGACGCAGGCAAGGTTGCCGGTTCCGGCGAACAGCCAAAGGGCGGATCGATCGACGTGATCTCAACGCCTTCCAGCCTGCCGAGACCCTCCACGCCGATCGCATCGCCAATGCGGACCGGCCCGGAGAAGGGGGTCGTTCCGTCATTGGTGATAGTGATCTCGAACGAACAGGGTTGGCCGAGCCTGCATTCACGGTCGCCGGTCTTTTCGACACGGATGGTCGAAGAACCGCCGCCCTTGGCGCAGGCCTGGCCAAAGGGATAGACGACGTCGTCGCCCGGTGCCGGCCCATAGGAGCCGCGCGCGCAGTTTTCGAACGCGCCATTGGCCGAGACCGTCACGTCGAAGTGGCGGCTGGTTCCAGGTACCATGACGGCACCGGGAATCTGGCACGACAGCGCGTTGGCCGGAACCGGTCCACACGCCCATTCCGCACCGTCAGGGGTGACGGTCTGGATCTGGACAGGCGCGCCGCCGGCAACCAGCGTGGCGGCATCGTTGACCCGCACCGGGCCGGTGGGGGCAGCGGTGCCAAGGCTGATGACGGTGATGCGGCAAGAGATGACCGCAGCGCCGGCGAGCGAGCCGTTGCACACCTTGGCGATGCGCAAGGTCGGCTTGCCGCCATTGGGATGACGGAAGCGTTCCTTTGCGCAGGCCTTGTTGTTGGTGAGATCGTTTTCACCGGGGATGGGCTTCACCGTCGCGCAATTCTCGACAGTGTCCGACTGGTAGCCGGCCGGCATGACCGCCTTGACGACGATCGGCGTCGAGCCGCCCGGAGGCAGCGAGATGCCCGCATTGTCGCAGCGGAACAGCCCGGGGCCGGTTGGTGCGCAGGTCCATGGCGGGCTCGGGCCGAAGGTCGAGGAGGCTGGCGCGCCGCCGGGATAATTGTCGATGACCGTCAGCGGTCCATTGTAGGTGGCGCTGCCGTTGTTGATGATGTCGATCACGAAGTAGCAGATGCCGTCGGCCGTGCAGACCGGGATACGGGCACGCTTCTTCAGGATCAGGTCGACCTTCTTTTCGACCGGCGGCCGGCAGTCGCGGTCACGGTCGCCACGTCGGCAGACCGGGATCGAGGCACAGCCGCGGTCGTTCGACTGGCTGCCGAACAGTGGCTTGTCGCTGGCGCCGTAATTATAGGTGGCGCAGTTGCGCAAGACGCTGCCTTGCCAGCCTCCGGCCGGCTTGAAGCCGAGCTTGAGGTCGACGGAGGCCCCCGGATTGAGCGTGGTCACCGGATGGGTGCAAATCATAGGGGTGGTGCCGGGTACGCAGACCCAGGGCGGATTGGGCCCTGAATCGAGTGTCGAGCCGGCCGGCAGCGTCACCTCGTCGAGCACGATCTTGCCGTGGTAGGCACTGGTGCCGACATTGGTGACCCTGATGGTGAAGTCGCAGCCGCCGCCCATCGTGCAACGCGTCACGTCGGCGCGTTTCTCAACCTTGAGGTCGGGCTCCTTGTCCTTGGGCGGGCACCTCTGGTCACGCGGGATGACGATGTCGATGGTCTGCGTGCAGCACAGGCCCCAGCCTTCCTTCGGACCGGCATAGGTTTCGATGCCGGTGACGATGAGGTGGATGACGTCGCCGGGCGATGCGCCGACGATCTTCCAGTTGAGCACACCGCCGCCCGCCGGCACCAGTTGCGTGTCGGGGATGATGGTGATGCCTGATGTGGTCGTCGAAACCTGCACCCATTTGCCGCCCATCTCCGGGCCGACCGGCATGTGGTAGATGAAGGCACCGCCGCCGGGCACGCAATCGACCGTGCCGCGTTCCACCTTGAAGCATTCCTTGCCGGGAGGTGGCGGCGGTGGGTTGCACTTGGTGACGTCGATCTTGATCGAGGTCTTCACGCCGGTCTTGAAATCGCCGTCGTCGGGCTTGCTCGGATCCTGCGACGGGATGATGGTCCCGGTGCCCGGTCCGGCGGTCACCTTGATCATCCCCTGGTTGTCGACGATCGTCGGCGCGGGAAATGCCGCATCATCGATCTTGGCCGTGATCTTGAAGTTGATGACGCGCTCGTTGGGAGCGCCGGCGCCGTCGAGATCGGAAGTGGAGATGCGGAAGTCTGAAACAACAGCGGTATCGTTGGGACCCGCCGAGGTGCTGATCGTCGCGCCCGGCAGTGGTCCGCCGGATGAATCCGTGCCGTCGCCGGACACATTGACGTTGACGATCTCAAGGCCGTGCGGAAGCTGGTCCTTGAAGTCGACCCGGACCTTCTTCAGCCTGGCCTCAAGGCTCGGGTCGGCAAGGCCCTGCGGATCGCCGCGCAGGCCGAAGCTCAGCGAATAGACGACGTAGTCGCAGCCTCGTTGAGTGCCTTTCTTGGTGAAGAAGGGTACGACCCGGTCGGGCCTCGGAGTGATGACGCGCGAACTGTCGAGATCGAGCTTCAGCTCCGGGGTGATCGGGGCAGCGCCTTCCGCAAAGCCTTGCACCGGGGTTAGCATGGCGACCGCGATACCGGCCGCCATCAGCCAGCGCGCGCCGCGCCTGGCGTATGACAGGGGTTTCATGATCGTCTCCACGATGGTTTCTTGAGTGTTGGTTGCGAATGGGGAGAGTGCGAGATTTTTCATCTTCCCCTCCTCAACGTTCGCAGCTGACGGCTGGGGTTCGGAGCGGCAAGATCATCTTGCAGCAAGGGTAGTAGCCACCCTTGTCCTTGTCCGACTTCCTGTAGAAGCAAAGTCCAACATCCACTCTGTCGCCCGGATAGTGGCCAGTAATGTCGATCGTGTAAGGCTGGCCGGGCGCATGCGACTGGGATGATGTCACCCCGACGCCTGGCGTCCTGGACTTTGTCTCATTCGAAGGTTGGGCCTTTATCGAATCGCCGCCGAAGCCGGCACGGTCATGGAGATAGAGATCGGCCTGGAGGCCGCGAGGCGTACAGTAATACCTGATATCCTCGACATCGATGCACGGAGGCAGATTGCCGGGCGGTGGGAAGTCCGGCGGGTAGAAGGGGGGCAGGTAGCCGCCCGGGATTTCTTCATAATAGCCGGCGCGGCCCTCGCAAGGATGCCAGACGGCAACGTCGCCGACATGACCCTCGACCTCCGGGTCTTCGAAATAGCCGTCGAAGTCGACGAACCAGGAGCCGAAGGGCGGCACATTGGCCGGCTTGACCAGCTCTTTCGGCGTGATCTGCACGCCGTGCACGGCGAGCGGCCCGCCGGCGGCGAGCTGTTCGGCGAGAGCCGGATTGTCGCGCAATTTGTCGCCGGTGTTGACCAGCGTCTGCGTGCAGACCGATGTGTCGAGAGTGCCGTCGGAATCATAGCCATACTGCAGGTCGAGACCGCCGGCCGACTGCCGGTTGCCCTGCGGGAAGCCGACCGCATATTCCTGCGGCACTTCGACCCAGACCGATTCCGTTTCCGGATCGTCCGGGTTCTCTCTGAAGTAGCGGATGACCTCGCCCTTGCCGGAATCGGCGAACTGGCTGTAATCGTAGCGGTTCTCGACCGGGCCGCGCTGGGCCAGGTACATGAAGCCGGTGTTGTCGAAAGCGATGTCGGTGACGGCGTAGTCCTTTTCGGCCTTGACCGTCAGCTCCCAGCGCGGGTCGCCGGCAAAACTGCCGTCGCGGGCAATGGCCACCGACCAGATTTCCGACTTTTCGCCGACCGAGTAGTAGAGCCGGCCGCCATGGTAGGAGACGCCCCAGACGCGGCGCTCGTCCTGCGTGTAGCCCCAGCTGTCGGGGTCTTCGCTGTCGAAGGCGGCGCCCTGTATGTCCATCACCGAACCATCGTCGGCGATCGGAGCTAGCCCATGCGCCGGGCGCCCGGCAACGCCGTGGTCGAAGCTGTCGATCAGCGTACCGGTGGCATCGATGCGATGGATCAGGCCGGTGTCGAGATCGGAAGCGAAGAACTGGCGATGAGCGGCGTCGAAGGTGAGATTGCCGATACCGGGACCGCTGTTGGTGTCGATGTCGGCAAACTTGGAGACCTGGCCGGTGATGCCGTCGATTTTCCAGATGGTGCCCGGCCCGCCACCGTTTTCGGTGCCGAACTGGCCAGCCATGAAGGTGGCGCCGGCAGTGCCGCGGCGCTGCCGCTCGGGGCGGCCGTCATCGTCGGCGTCCAGGGTGACGATGCGGATGCCGTGCAGCGAGGTGGCGCCGGCATAGAGATTGGGAATGCCCGATGGAACGCCGTCGCGCACGCCGTCATCATAGGTGACGCCGAACACCTGGCCGATCTGCTCCGCCGTCACCTCGAGGGGCGGCGGGGTGTTGACCAGTTGCCCGGAGGCCGGGCCGCCCAGATGCGAGACGTCGAACACGCGCAAGGTGGCGCGCGTGGTGTCGATGAAGGTTTCGTCGACCGGATCGACGCCGGGCGGCAGGCCCCCTTTTTCGGAATCAGGAGGGTCGAAATTGGGAATGATGGTGCCGGAAAATCCGGTCACCGCCATCGAACCGGGATAGATGATCCGGGTTTCCTGCGCCTGCGCGGCGCCCAGCCACAGGCCGAGTGCCAGCGCCAGCAACCCGCCTGGATGCACAGCGCGGCGCAAGCCGCCATCAAGAGACGACACGAACGAGCCGCGGATGCGAGACATGACACTACCCCCCGTAGTCGACGGGAGAACGTCGGGTCTGGCCGCGCAAATCAGGGCAAGGCGCGGCGGTCCGGCTCGTTCTTCCCTGATCGAATTGTCTGCTTTCCTCAAAATCACGATACGCCTGCTCTTACGCAGGGTCAACGGAATCAGCGGAAAGCCCAGCGCATCGACCTCGTCCCGAAGGCGGTGGTCGCGCCGAGCTCCTGTTGTTCCCGGAGACCGCAGAGCCTCTGGGTTATTGGTCATGGGGGGCTTCCTTTCCGGGCCGCACCATGCGGCACCTGGAGATCAGTCGCGGGCGGAAGTGGAAAGGTTCATGGAAGCCTTGCGCAGAATGCTTGCGCGCGATGCCGCCTGTTCTTATATACGCGCCAAGCCGTTCGGCGCCGGAATGCCGGTTGCCGGAACGGGATTTCTTGTGAACAGGGGCTTTCGTCGGAACGCCTGTACGGGTCCTGAGAGCCTGCTTAGCGGAGAGACTAGAAAAATGGCAAAAGTAATCGGTATCGATCTCGGCACCACCAACTCCTGCATCGCCATCATGGATGGCAAGGAGCCGAAGGTAATCGAGAATGCGGAAGGCGCGCGCACGACGCCTTCCATCGTCGCCATCTCGGGCGACGACGAACGTCTGGTCGGCCAGCCGGCCAAGCGCCAGGCGGTCACCAATCCTGAAAACACCATCTTCGCGGTCAAGCGCCTGATCGGCCGCCGCTATGACGATCCGGTGACGGAGAAGGACAAGAAGCTTGTCCCCTACAAGATCGTCAAGGGCGACAATGGCGATGCCTGGGTCGAGGCCGGCGGCAGGAAGCAGTCGCCCTCGCAGATCTCGGCCATGATCCTGCAGAAGATGAAGGAGACGGCGGAAGCCTATCTCGGCGAAAAGGTCGAGAAGGCGGTCATCACCGTTCCAGCCTATTTCAACGACGCCCAGCGCCAGGCGACCAAGGACGCCGGCAAGATCGCCGGCCTTGAAGTGCTGCGCATCATCAACGAGCCGACCGCGGCAGCGCTTGCCTATGGCCTCGACAAGAAGGAAGGCAAGACCATTGCCGTCTATGACCTTGGCGGCGGCACGTTCGATATTTCGGTGCTCGAAATCGGCGACGGCGTGTTCGAGGTCAAGTCGACCAATGGCGACACCTTCCTCGGCGGCGAAGATTTCGACATGCGCCTGGTCGAATACCTGGCGGCCGAGTTCAAGAAGGAACAGGGTATCGACCTGAAGAACGACAAGCTTGCCCTGCAGCGCCTCAAGGAGGCGGCTGAAAAGGCCAAGATCGAGCTGTCGTCGACCACCCAGACCGAGATCAACCTGCCCTTCATCACCGCCGACGCGACCGGGCCGAAGCACCTGACGCTGAAGCTGACGCGCGCCAAGTTCGAGCAGCTGGTCGACGACCTGGTCCAGCGCACGATTGCCCCTTGCAAGGCGGCGCTCAAGGATGCCGGCCTGAAGGCCGGCGAGATCGACGAAGTCGTCCTGGTCGGCGGCATGACCCGCATGCCCAAGATCCAGGAGATCGTGAAGCAGTTCTTCGGCAAGGAGCCGCACAAGGGCGTCAATCCGGATGAAGTCGTTGCTCTCGGCGCCGCCATCCAGGCCGGCGTGCTGCAGGGCGACGTCAAGGACGTGCTGTTGCTCGACGTGACGCCGCTGTCGCTCGGCATCGAGACGCTGGGTGGCGTGTTCACCCGCCTGATCGAGCGCAACACGACGATCCCGACCAAGAAGAGCCAGGTGTTCTCGACGGCCGAGGACTCACAGTCGGCCGTGACCATCCGGGTCTTCCAGGGTGAGCGTGAAATGGCCGCCGACAACAAGGCGCTCGGCCAGTTCGACCTGGTCGGCATTCCGCCGGCGCCGCGCGGCGTGCCGCAGATCGAGGTCACCTTCGATATCGACGCCAACGGCATCGTCAACGTTTCGGCCAAGGACAAGGGCACCGGCAAGGAGCACCAGATCCGCATCCAGGCATCGGGCGGTCTTTCGGACGCCGACATCGAGAAGATGGTCAAGGACGCCGAGGCCAATGCCGAGACCGACAAGAAGCGGCGTGCGCTGGTCGAGGCCCGCAACCAGGCCGAAGCGCTGCTGCATTCCTCGGAGAAGTCGCTGAAGGAATATGGCGACAAGGTTTCGGAAGGCGAGCGCACGGCGATCTCCGACGCGATCGCGGCGCTTAAGACCGCGACCGAAGGCGACGACCCGGCCGACATCGAAGCCAAGAGCCAGGCGCTTGCCGAGGCTTCGATGAAGCTTGGCCAGGCCATGTACGAGGCTTCGCAGAAGGAAGCGGCGGAAGCCGACGCCAAGGCGGACGCCGCCAAGGACAGTGACGTTGTGGACGCCGATTTCGAGGAAATCGACGAGGACGACGACAAGAAGAAGTCGGCCTGAACCGTTTGACGGCAAGATAAAGCGAAAAGCCCGGCGAAGGCCGGGCTTTTTTGCAACCCCTTGCAGAAAAACAGCTGGCCTTGCTGAAAAAATGCAGGCAAGGCCGCGTCGACACTGGCATCGCCCTTCCATCGCACCTAAATCGAAGCGTCAGTGCCGGCAAGAGACGCAACAATGCTTCAAGACGTTGAGCATCCGGACAGCGGGAAAAAATGAAAGCTGATTTCTACGAGACGCTGGGCGTCCAAAAAGGCGCCGACGAGAAGGAGCTCAAGAGCGCTTTCCGCAAGCTCGCCATGCAGTTCCATCCCGACCGCAACCCCGGCGATCATTCCTGCGAGCACAAGTTCAAGGAAATCAACGAAGCCTACGAGACGCTGAAGGACCCGCAGAAGCGCGCGGCCTATGACCGCTTCGGCCACGCCGCCTTCGAACAGGGCGGAATGAATGGCGGCGCGCAAGGTTTCGGCGCCGGCGGTTTCGCCGATATCTTCGAGGACATCTTCGGCGACATGATGGGCGGGCGCCAGCGCCGCTCGTCGGGCGGCCGCGAGCGCGGCGCCGACCTGCGTTATAACATGGAAATCACCCTGGAAGAGGCTTTTGCCGGCAAGACCGCGCAGATCCGGGTGCCGGCGTCGATCTCCTGCTCCGAATGTTCGGGCAGCGGCGCCAAGCCCGGCACCCAGCCTGTCACCTGCTCGATGTGCAACGGCCACGGCAAGGTGCGCGCCACGCAAGGGTTCTTTTCGATCGAGCGGACCTGCCCGCAATGCCAGGGGCGCGGCCAGACGATCAAGGATCCGTGCCCGAAATGCGCCGGCCAGGGCCGCGTCACCGAGGAGCGTTCGCTGTCGGTCAACATCCCGGCCGGCATCGAGGACGGCACCCGCATCCGTCTTGCCAATGAGGGCGAAGCCGGCCTGCGCGGCGGGCCATCGGGCGATCTCTATATTTTCCTGGCGGTCAAACCGCACGAGTTCTTCCAACGCGACGGCGCCGACCTGTATTGCAAGGTGCCGATCTCGATGACCACAGCCGCCCTTGGCGGCTCCTTCGAGGTGACGACGCTGGACGGGACGCAGACCAAGGTCAAGGTGACCGAAGGCACGCAGAACGGGCGCCAGTTCCGCCTCAAGGGCAAGGGCATGCCTGTGCTGCGCCAGCCCAATATCGGCGACCTCTACATCCAGACCGCGGTCGAGACGCCGCAGAACCTCACCCGCCGCCAGCGCGAACTGCTGGAGGAGTTCGAACAGCTCTCCTCGCAGGACAATTCGCCACAATCGAGCGGCTTTTTCGCCCGCATGAAGGATTTCTTCGAGTCGTTCGGCGAACGTTGATGCACTTTGGCCCGCCTAAGCCGATTTGCAACGCGTAAATCCTTGAATCTCGTCACCCCTTGAGACGCGACGAAAATTATCTTATCCACGACATGCGTCCGGCCGCGCCTTGCCTAGCACTGCTCAGGTGCTAAGTAACTTGCGGGGAGCGCTGAGGAGAGCTTGCATGACACGTGGCCCTGGACTGCGGAAGGCGCTTGTCGAAAAGTTCGACGACGAACTCAAATTCTTCAAGGGCTGGATCGACAAGCCGAAGGCGGTTGGTTCGATCGTGCCGACCAGTTCGGTCACCGCGCGCAAGATGGCCTCGATCGTCAATCCTAAATCCGGCCTGCCGGTGCTCGAGGTCGGTCCCGGTACCGGCGTCATCACCCGCGCCATCCTGGCCCAGGGCGTGCGGCCCGAGAACCTCTACGCAGTCGAGTATTCCACGGATTTCGTCCGTCACCTGCGGCGACTCTATCCCGGCGTCAACGTCATCGAGGGCGACGCCTTCAACCTCAACGCCACGCTTGGCGACAAGAGCGGGATGATCTTCGATTCCGTCGTTTCCGGCGTGCCGCTGCTCAACTTCCCGGTCGCCCAGCGCATTGCCTATATCGAAAGCCTGCTCGACCGCATCCCGGCCGGACGGCCGATCGTGCAGCTGACCTACGGCCCGATGTCGCCGATCCCGGCCGGCCGTGGCAATTATACGGTCAAGCATTTCGATTTCATCCTCCGCAACATCCCGCCGACCCAGCTGTGGATCTACCGCCGCGAAGCGCATTAATTTCTCGGCGCAGGGTTGTTCGCGGATCGCCAGTGCTCACCGCATACCTTGGCGATGGCGGGAACGTCCCTCGCTTCGTCATCCACGGGCGGAGCAAGGAGCGCAGCGACGCAGCGCAGACCCGAGGATCCATGCCGCGACTTCCGAGCGCCGCTACGGCGCAGAATTCTGTTCCGCTGCACTCCTGGATAGCTGTCACGGAATGGATTCCAGGGTCTCCACGACGGAGCTTCGCTCCTGCTTCGCCCAAGGATGACGAAGTTGGCGTTGATTTGCTCGATCCTTGGCTGTACCTGTCCGGGAACAAGGGTGGCCAATGGCAGTGATCCCGAAAATCCTCGTCTTCGCCGGCTCGGTTCGCAGCGGCGCCTATAGCGGCAGGACCGCCGACGTGGCGCAGAAGGAACTCGCCATGCAGGGCGCCGAGGTGACCCGCATCTCGCTTGCCGACTACCCCCTGCCGATCATGGACGAGGATTTGGAAAAGGAAAAAGGCGTTCCTGAAAACGCCCAGAAACTTGGCCGTCTGGTGATCGCCCATGACGGGCTGCTGATCGCCACGCCCGAATATAACGGCTCCATTCCGCCGCTGCTCAAGAACACGATCGACTGGGTGAGCCGGGTGCGCAGGGATGGCGGCCGGCCGGTGAGGCCGCTGGCCGGCAAGGTCGCCGGCCTATGTTCGTCCTCCAGCGGGCACTTTGCCGGCATCCGCTGCATCAACCATCTGCGCGCGGTGCTGGTGCGCTGCCAGATGGAGGTGGTGACGCCGGAATGCTCGGTGCCCGACGGCGGCGGCGCCTTCGACGAGGATGGAAACTTCCGTGACGAAAGACTGCACAAATCGATGGAGCACCTATGCCGCACCCTGATCGAAACCTCGCGCATGCTGTCCACCCGGATCGAGGCGTGATCGCAACGACGATGCAGGCACAATCCATACAGGCACGATCCATGCAGGAAAGACTGATAGTCGGCCTCGATGTCCCGACCGTGAGGGAGGCCGAGCAGGCGGTGCGCGAACTCGACGGCGTCGTCTCCTTCTACAAGATCGGCTACCAGCTTGCCTTCGCCGGCGGGCTCGATTTCGCCAGGGAACTGGCCAGCGGCGGCACCAAGGTTTTCCTCGACATGAAGCTGCTCGACATCGACCACACGGTGGCCAAGGGCGTCGAGAACATCGTCAAGATGGGCATGACCATGCTGACCATCCACGCCTATCCCAAAGCGATGGCGGCGGCGGTGGAAGCAGCGCGCGGCAGCAATCTTTGCCTGCTTGCCGTCAGCGTGCTGACCTCGATGGACGAGCAGGACATGATCGACGTCGGCTATGAGTACGACCCGCATACGCTGGTGCTGCGGCGCTCGGAACAGGCGCTGCATGCCGGCATGGGGGGCATCGTCTGCTCGGCCGCGGAAGCCGAAGCGGTGCGCCGCATCGTCGGCCCCGACATGGCGGTGGTGACGCCCGGCATCCGGCCGGCGGGCAGCGATCATGGCGACCAGAAGCGCGTGGTGACGCCGGGCCAGGCGATCCGCAACGGCGCCAGCCATCTCGTCGTCGGCAGGCCTATCATTGCTGCGGCCAACAAACGGGAAGCGGCCGAAGCCATCCTCGACGAGATGCGCTCGGCCTGAGATTTCCAAGAACAAGTTCGGAGACCAAGAAAATGCCCAAGGGATACTGGATCGCCCGTGTCGATGTGCGCGACGCGGAAGGCTACAAGGACTACGTCGCCGCCGCCAAGCCTGCCTTCGAGCGCTTCGGCGCGAAGTTCCTGGCGCGCGGCGGAGAGCATGAAAAGGCCGAAGGCCCCGGCCGGGCACGCAATGTCATCATAGAGTTCGAATCGCTCGCCGCCGCGCATGATTGCTACCATTCGCCGGAATACCAGCGCGCCGTCGCCATCCGTCAGAAGGTCGCCGACGGCGAGATCGTTCTGGTCGAGGGCGCCTAAAATCCGCCTCGAGCAGTTTTGACGAATCGCGGGTGTGACGGACGGCATACCTTGGCGATTGCCGCAAACGCCCAGCGCCTTCGTCATCCACGGGCGAAGCAAGGAGCGTAGCGACGCAGCGCAGACCCGAGGATCCATGCCGCGACTTCAAAGCGTTGCAGCGGTGTAGAATTCTGCTCCGCTGCATTCTTCGGCCAAGGTCGCGGCATGGATCCCAGAGTCTCCGCGACGGAGCTTCGCTCCTGCTTCGCCCTAGGATGACGAAGTTGGGAGGCTTCGGCCAATCTCGAACGCTTAGGATGGTCCACCAACGAACGATGAAATCTCGGCCGTCGATAGGCATCCTGTCAAATCCCTGCTGCAGCGCTAGTAGCAGGACTTCAGACGAAATCCTGCAGGTTTACGTCCGCAGTTTGGCGCCGCTAAGCAGGGCTCCGACATCAGGTACATGGCCGGGGCGGCCCATCGCGCAATCAACGTCCGAGTCCGAATAGCCGCATCCAGTCTTGCGATGCGGGGCGAACTGTAGGTTGACATGCAGGTATTTACCTGCATATTATGCCTTACAACAGAGTGAGGCAGATGGACGCCGACAAGGTTTTCAAAGCGCTGGGCGACCCGACACGCAGAAGGCTGCTTGACCTTCTGTGCCAGCAGAACGGGCAGACGCTCGGTCAGCTTTGCGAAAACCTGGACATGGCCAGGCAATCCGCCACCCAGCACCTCGATCTGCTGGAGGCGGCCAATCTGGTGAGCACGGTCAAGCGCGGCCGCGAAAAGCTGCATTTCATCAATCCCGTGCCCTTGCACGAAGTCTACGAGCGCTGGGTACGGAAATTCGAACGGCAGCGGCTCAGCCTGCTGCACGACCTGAAGCAAGAACTCGAAGGAGAAGACCAATGACCAGGGAAACGACCAGCTTTGTCTACGTGACCTATATCCGCTCGACGCCGCAGAAGGTGTTCGAGGCCATAATCAAGCCCGATGTCGCAAAGCGCTACTGGGGTCACGAGAACGTCTCCGAATGGACGCCGGGCTCGAAATGGGAGCATATCCGCGCCAATGACGAACGGACCGTCGAACTCGTCGGCAATGTCGTCGAGGTTTCGCCGCCGACCCGCCTCGTCATCACCTGGGCGAACGCTTCGCAGGCCGACGATCCGTCAAAAACGAGCCGGGTGACGTTCGCCATCGAGGAATACGACACCATGGTGCGGCTGACCGTCAGCCATGACGAACTCGAAGCCGGTAGCGGCATGGCGAAAGGCGTCAGCCAGGGCTGGCCGGCGGTGCTGTCGAGCATGAAATCCTTCCTCGAAACCGGCAGCGGCATCGACATTTTCGCCAAGCCGAAATCAGCCCTGATCGCCGCGGGAGAATAACGATGACCAAACGCTATACCGGCGGCTGCGCATGCGGCGCGATCCGTTACGAAACCAATGACGAGCCGATCTTCCAGAACCACTGCCAGTGCAGCGATTGCCAGAAGCGCTCAGGCACCGGCCACGGATCCTACCTGACCTTCGGCCAGCGCACCGATATGGCAATTACCGGGGAGGTGAGCACCTGGCGCGTGGCGGGCGCCAGCGGCAATGAAAAAATCCACACCTTCTGTCCAACCTGCGGAACGCCGGTCTTTTTGATATCCGTCGCCATGCCGGAATTCATAGCGGTCCACGCGGCCAGCCTCGACGATCCGGAACAGTTCAGCCCGCAGATGGTGACCTACACGAGCCACGGCCATGCCTGGGACAAGATGGATCCGTCCTTGCAGGCGGCCGAGCGAATGCCTGGCGGGTAGCGTCTGCTGGTTAGCCCGCCGACACAAGGCGCACAGCTATCGGTCGACACCGGTCAGCCGGCTGGCCGCAGTTTCGGCCATGGCGTCGGCCAGATCGAGGCCCCATTGCTGGCGGCAATAGGCGCGAAAATCGAAGCAGGGCAGGCCGGGGCAAACCTCGAACTCGATGAGGTGGACGGTGTCGTCGGCCTCGACCCTGAGATCGATGGAAAACACATCGCGCAGGCCGAGCCCGCTCATCAGCCGCCCGGCGATCGCACGTATCGTGGCGTCGGCGGCCGGCTGGCTGTCGGCAACCGCAACGAGCTCCGGTTCGGCGTAATGTCCCTCCGCCTTCGCTGCCTCGCCGGTGTCGCCGTAGAGCGCCAGGCTGTCCGCCATGGTCTGGAAATCGGCGCCTGAATCGACAAAAGCCACGCCAAGCGCTTCGACCCCGGCGCCTGGCACCAGGCCGAGGAAACTGGCGCGCACGTTGCGGCCGGCGACATAGGGCTGGACGACGACATCGTCGCGATAGGCCGAAAAGACGCGCCGGCTGAGTTCCAAAGCGTGGGCGAGATCGCAACAGCGCGAATCCGGCCAGATGCCGATCTTGGCGCCGAGCCGGTTGGGCTTGACGAACCAGCCGGCGGGCGAGGCCGGCGGCTCGACCAGCCATTGGCCGTCGCGCGCAAGCCCGGCCTGCGGCACCGGCAGGCCGAGTGCGCCGAGCACGGCGCCGGAGCGGAACTTGTCCTGGCAGAGCGCGAACAGCGCATCATCTGCGCCGATCGTCTTGAAACCGCCCAATCGCGCCAGAGCGGGCGCCGCGCCGCCGCGAAAATAGGCGATGCCGTCGGTCAGCGTCCAGACCAGCGTTGTGCTGGGATGCTCGCCGGCGAGCACGCCGGTGGCCTCGTCCAGCGCCACCGGCCTGAACGACAGGCCGCGTGCCTGGCAGGCACGGCCAAGCACGTCGAATTCGGGGGCGAGGTCGGTCGACTGCGCCAGATAGGACGCGATTTCGCCGGCGCGCTGCGGTGCATGACCGTCGGCGACCAGACGGTCCAGGCAGGCCTTTTCCGGCTCATGGACGAGGATCAGTTTCGGCTTGCGGCTGGGCATGAGATGACGATCCCCGGCAGTAGGATTGCCTACCATCGCACGGTGAAGACAATCGGCTCTCGCGAAACCGACACGGCTCGGGCGGTTGCGTGACAACGCACCGTCCGACCGCAGAATCCAGTTCGCTCAGGCGATCAGCACGCGCGGCTCGAAGCGGCCGTTGACGGGAATATCGAGCAGAAAGGTCATGCCGCCCTGCAGATCCAGCAGACGCTGCTTCTCATCCTTGCCCGACCAGGCGGAGGTGACCGCCAGCCGGTCGGCCTTGGCGCCGACGAAGGCTGGGCAAGATGGCTGCGTCACCGGCATGGCGACCGTGCGGACGAGCTTGCCGTCGGGTCCGTAGGCTTCGATGACGCTGCCGCCCCAGACGGCGTTCCACAGGATGCCGTCGCGGTCGAGCACGGACCCGTCGATATAACCCTTGGCCGAGCGGTGATCGACGAACAGCTTCGGCTCACCGGCAGGCAGGCCGGTCGCCGGGTCGCAGGCGACACGCATCAGCAGCCCGGTCGAGGTGTCGGTGTAGTAGGCGATTGCGCCATCCTCGGTAAAACAGATCGAATTGGAGACGGTGATGTCCGAAAACAGCCGGCGCAGTTCGCCTCTGAAAAACCAGTAGATCGAACCCGCACCCTTTTCCTCGCCCTTGCCCATGGTGCCCATCCACAAGGCGCCGCAGGGATGGACGCGGGAATCGTTGGAGCGCGTGACCGGATTGTCGGCCTCGACAGGCGTGTGCAGCGTCAGTTTGCCGGTCGCGACGTCGCGCACATAAAGGCCGGTCTCGGCGGCGATAAGCTGGCGCTTGTCGTCGATGACGGCGATGGCGCTCGCCATCTGGCCAAGCTCATGGACGGTGGTCGCGCCGCCGGACAGCCGCTTTTCCAGGAGCTGGCTGTTGACGATGTCGAACCAATACAGCGTATCGGTGGCGGGATCGTAGCTCGGCCCTTCGCCGAGCTGGCAGACGTGGTCGGAAAAAACCGAAACGATCGCTTCGCTCATCCTGCTTCTCCGAACGCCGCATCCCAGGCTGTCACCGCCGCCTCGGCCCGCGCGGCCACCTCGTCGACGCTCATGCCCGGCTTGAACAGGCTGGATCCCAGTCCAAAGGCGGTAACGCCGGCCGCCTTGTAGCCGGCAAAATCTTTTTCGGAGACGCCGCCGACGGCACCGACCAGCGTCTGCGCCGGCAACACAGCGCGCATCGCTGAAATGCCGCCGGCACCCAGCACGCTCGCCGGGAAAAATTTCAGGGCTGAGGCGCCGAGCTTGATCGCCAGCAAGGCTTCGGTCGGCGTGAACACGCCGGGCATCGTCACCATGCCGTAATGCATGGCGCGCGCCATGACCTCGGCATCGATGTTGGGACTGACCAGCAGCCGCCCTCCGGCCTGGTGCAAGCCATCGACATCGGCCGGCGTCAGCACCGTGCCGGCACCGACCAGTGCCGTTTTCGGCAGCACTTGGACGATGCGGGCGATCGACGAGAACGGTTGCGGTGAGTTCAGCGGCACTTCGATCGCCTCGATGCCGGCGTCGAACAGCGCCTGGCCCATGGCCATCGCCTCGGTGGGCTTGAGCCCGCGAAGGATGGCGACCAGCCCGCGCTTGAGTTTTGGAAACGGTGCGGTCTGGCTCATCGGGCTGCTCCAATTCTGGCGATCATGCCGTTCTCACGCGCCGCCTCGACGAGACCGGCACGCACCGCCTCATCAGCATCGACGGTCCGGACCTTAAGCCCGGCAGAACCAAGTGCGGCCCGGTAGAGCGCGGCGAGCGCGCCGGACGCAATCAGCACCACGGGTTCCGTGCCAGCGCCATGCCGGCGGCTGGCGGAGGCGATCTCGCCGCCGATCAGAAGGCCGGACAGGCAGGCGGCGGCATCGTCGGCTTTCAAATCCTGCAGCAGGCCGGCGGCGCGAATGGAAAACAGCCGCGAGGTGACATCGCCGCCATCAGCCAATGCGGTTTCGCACCAGCGGCGGAAGAACGGATTGTCCGATGTAACGGGTTTCGGATGTTCGCCGAGCGAATGGCGCAGGATCGAATGCGCGGCAAGCACGGAAAACAGCTCGCCGGTCGGCCAGGTGCCGAAGCCGGTGACAGTACCGTCCTCGACCAGCACCCATTTCGAATGGGTGCCGGGCATGCAGACCAGTTGGCGCCCCTTGGGCGGCAGGCCGGCGCCGGCGAGCTGGGTTTCCTCGCCGCGCATGACGTCGGGCGCATCGGTCAGCCGCTGGGCAAGACCCGGAACGATGCGGATGTCGCGGCTCTGGCCGGGCACGCTGGCGGCACCAGCAAGAATGGCGCTAAGCGGCGCCGGCACGGTGACATAGGGCGCTTCCAGCCAGCCCTGGCGGGATCCGGCCATGCCGCAGATGATGACGGGCAGCGCCGCTGGTGCTCCCATCGCCGCCAGGTGCCCTTCGAGGATGGTCGAAAAGCCCTTTTGCTGGGCGGTGATCAGGCCATCATCGCCACGGCGTTCGGCAAGCACCTTGCCTTGCCCGTCGATCAGCCAGACCCGCATGCGGGTCGTGCCCCAGTCGACGGCGGCGACCGCCGGTGCGTTGCCGGCTGGGCTCACAGGAAGCCTCCATCGACGATCAGCATCTGCGCGGTCAGCATGCGCGAGGCGTCCGATGCGAGGAACAGCACGGTGCCGACGATGTCGTCGGGCTGCATCACCTGTTTGATGCACTGCTTGGCGACATGGGCGGCAAGCCCCTGTTCGGTCACCCAGAGCTCCTTCTGCCGCTCGGTGATCACCCAGCCAGGCGCAATGGCGTTGACGCGGATGCCGTCGACACCGAGCTTGCCGGCCAGCCCCTTGGTCAGGCCGAGGATACCGGCCTTGGCGGCCGTGTAGGATGGCATGTCAGGGTGATTGATGAGATACGATGTCGAGGTGAAGTTGATGATCGAGCCACCGCCGGCCCGCTTCATGCCCGGCGCCACCGCTTGGGCGGTGAAGAAATGCGGCCGCAGATTGATGGCCTGGTTGTTGTCCCAGAACTCGACCGTCACATCCTCGACGGCGTGGCGTTCATCCCAGGCCGCATTGTTGACCAGGACGGTGACATCGCCATGCGCCTCGGCCGCCCTGGCTGCCGACGCCCGCAAGGCATCGACGTCGCGCAAATCGGTCTTGAGATAGAGCGGCCTCTTGCCGAACGCTTTTTCGATGCGGTCGGCAAGGGCCATGCTCGGGCCGTCGGCGATGTCGATGAAGGCGACATTGGCGCCCTGGCGCACGAAACCCTCGGTCAAGGCCGCGCCAATTCCGGAGCCGCCGCCGGTGATCAGCACCGAGGCTCCTTCGAGGTCGGCAAAATGCGCCGATGGCATCATTTCTTTTCTCTCCCAGCGCATGACCCCGAAAATCAGATCGATTTTGGGAAAGGATCATGCGCGAATGTTAAATGCTACAGCGCCTTTGCGCGTCTTGAAAAACGCGCGGCGCTGTAGCGTGACCGGCGCGCATCCTAGCCACGCAAGGCGCGCGGGCAAGGGCGAACCGTCGAATTTCAGGGCTTATGTCAGACAAAACGACAATGCGCCGCATCGGATTCGTACGGCGGCATTGTCGGGATCGGGGATCGCGGAGGATCGCCGGTCAGATCGCCTTGGCGCGCAGGGCGCCGCGGAAGGAATCACGGAGATAGCCGAGCGTGGCGTCGGCATCGACCGGCTTGCCGAACAGATAGCCTTGCCCGCCGGCACAGCCGAACTGGACGAGGCGGTCGGCCTGCGCTTCCTGCTCGATGCCTTCGGCGACGACGTCCATGCCGAGCCCCTCGCACATTGCGAGAATGGCGCGGATGATGTGTTCCGACGGCCTGTCGTCGAGAATGGAGGAGACGAAGGCGCGGTCGATCTTGAGCTTGTCGAAATGGAATTCGCGCAAGCGGCCGAGCGATGACTGGCCGGTGCCGAAATCGTCGAGCGAGACGCGGATGCCGACGCGGCGCAGATCCTCGACGATCTGCGCAGCCGAGGCCGGGTCGTTCATCAGGCCAGTCTCGGTGATCTCGATCTCCAGCCGCCGCGGATCGAAGCCGGTGCGATCGAGGATCGCCAGTATGTGCAGGCCAGTGTTCTGGTCGACGAGCTGCGAGGGCGACAGGTTGAAGGACAGGAACAGATCCTTCGGCCAGCTTCTGGCGGCCTCGGTCGCCTTGCGCAGCACCAGCTGCGACAACGGGCCGATGATGCCACGCTCCTCGGCGATGGGAATGAAGACGGTCGGCGGCACCGAGCCGAGGTCGCGATCTGTCCAGCGCGCCAGCGTCTCGAAGCCGATGGTGCGGCGCGTGTTGAGGTCGACGATGGGCTGGAAATGCGGCTCCACCTCGCCGGCCGAGACAGCACGGCGCAGCGCCTGTTCGATGCGGGTGACGCGCTTGGCCGCTTCTTCCATCTCACGGGTGTAGACGACGACGCGGCCACGGCCGGAACGCTTGGCATGGTAGAGCGCCGTCTCGGCCTTGTTGATGAGGATTTCCGTGGTCTCGTCGCCCGAATAGAACAGCGAGCAGCCGACCGAGGCCGAAAGCCTGGCGGTGCGTTCGCCGACATCATAGGGCGCCGACAGGATCTCGATCAGCATGCGGGACTTTTCGGCCGCTGCATCCTCGCTGAACACCAGGGGATAGAGAAAGGCGAATTCGTCGGCACCGATGCGGCAGACCGTGGAATGGCCGTCCATCGAGGCGCGCAGCCGCATCGCGACCTGGATCAGGATGTCGTCGCCGGCCTTGTGGCCGAACAGATCGTTGATCGGCTTGAAGCCGTCGAGGTCGAGAATGCCGACGGTAAAGGGCGCGGGATCCTCGGCACGGTCGGCGATCAGCCGATCGACCTTGTCGAAGAAGCGGCGATGGTTGCCAAGCCCGGTCAACGGATCGGTGAATGCCAGATCCGTGCTCTCCCTGTTTGCCTGACCGGTGCCAAACGAAGTTTGCATCGGTGTCCCTGTTTTGTGACGTCGGAATTTATTTTCAGACTGGCAGCAAACCCTTTAGGAAACGTATCGCGAGATCGATTTTCCACGGGCAACCGCGACTGTTTCGAAGGATCGATGAAAGCAGCGCATTCGGGTGTCGGATGCCAATCCTAGGAATGTCGCGATTGGCAGACGGGCAGTGAGCCTGTACAGGCAAGACAGTCGTCCATCCGAGCCGCCGGAGACCCGCCATGAAGCTGAAAATCGCCGTCCAGATGGACCACATCTCCACCGTGTCGATCGCCGGCGACACCTCATTCGCGCTGTCGCTGGAAGCGCAGCGGCGTGGCCATGAGCTGTTCCACTACACGCCGGATCGGCTGTCGTTGCGCGACGGCAAGGTGTTTGCCCGCATCGAGGAAATGCAGGTGCGCGACGAGAAGGGCAGCCACTATTCGCTGGGCGAGAAGGTGCGCACCGATCTGTCGGAGATGGATGTCGTGCTGCTGCGCCAGGATCCACCCTTCGACATGAACTACATCACCACCACGCACATCCTGGAGCGCATCCATCCGAAAACGCTCGTGGTCAACGACCCGGCCTGGGTGCGCAACAGCCCGGAAAAGATCTTCGTCACCGAATTTGCCGACCTGATGCCGGACACGCTGATCACCAAGGATCCGCTGGAGGTCGCCGCCTTCCGCAAGGAGTTCGGCGACATCATCGTCAAGCCGCTGTACGGCAATGGCGGCGCCGGTATCTTCCACATGCTGGAGGCCGACCGCAACCTTGCCTCGCTGCTGGAAATGTTCGGCCAGATGTTCCGCGAACCCTATATCGTGCAGCGCTATCTCAAGGACGTGCGCAAGGGCGACAAGCGCATCATCCTGATCGACGGCGAGCCGGTCGGCGCCATCAACCGGGTGCCGGCCGAACACGATTCCCGCTCCAACATGCATGTCGGCGGCCGCGCCGAAAAGACCGAACTGACGGAGCGCGAACGCGAGATCTGCGCCCGCATCGGGCCGTCGCTGAAAGAGCGCGGCTTCATCCTCGTCGGCATCGACGTCATCGGCGACTACATGACCGAGATCAACGTGACCTCGCCGACCGGCGTGCGTGAGGTCAAGCGTTTCGGCGGCGCCGACATCGCCAGCCTGTTCTGGGACGCGGTCGAGGACAAGCGGCGGACGTAACCGTTTTCACTTTGTCTTAACCATGTTCCGGTTTCTGCAACCGGCCACAACCCAGCCGCGACCGGCGCGGCTGCATATTCTTGTAATGTTCCTCATTTGATCGGGCGATTGCATAAGCCCGCTGCTGATCGACACCGGCGATGGGCTTTCCCTCCCCGCCACTGACCTTGCTGTTTCCACTTGGTTGCGCGACGGCTAATATGTGCGTGTAGTTCGAAGCCTGAAGGCCCGCGCCATGAAAATCAATGTCGTCTACGCGCATCCACTAGCCGACAGTTACCAGGCGGCGCTCCACAAACGGGTCGTTCAGACCCTCAAAGCCAGGGGTGACGAGGTCGTTGATTTCGATCTCCATCAGATGAAGTTCGATCCTGTGATGCATGCCGAAGAAAGACATGGCCACTTTGACCCTGCCCAGGCACCCAGCGACTTGCAGGTTTACATCGACGCGTTGAGATGGGCGGAGGCATGCGTTTTCTGCTTTCCGACATGGTGGTCAGGCATGCCCGCAATCTTGAAGGGTTATTTTGATCGAGTTTGGCGACCGGGGGTGGCTTACGAGTTGCCGGCAGACGGTGGCGTGATCAAGCCGGCGCTATTGAACATCCGGCGGATGGGCGTTGTTACCACATGCGGGTCGCCGTGGTGGTATACTGAACTGTACATGCAAAACCCGGGAAGGAAGGTGCTGCTGCGCGGTCTCAAGACTATGTGCGGCCGCAACGTGAGGCACCTCTACCTGACGAGATATTCCGTCGAAAACATCTCTGATGACCAGAGGGAAATGTTCGCCCGCAAGGTGGAGCGCCTGTTCGACAAATTCTAGCCATCTATGCTCGGGTATGTCATCTTTGATGCCAGCGAGCCTTTGACGGAGCGGGCGCTCAAGCTTCCGATCAAAGCCTAGCTTATGGACGGCGCTCCTTGCCGGCAGAATTCTCACCGTGGTGAAGCTATATGTTCTCGTAATGTTCTTGCTTAACTCCGAAATCTGTGGTTGTCTTCTTTGACTTCGCTCACACCCTGATCGCCAGGGCATGGGCGAACTACTGTCCGGGGGTACAAAAAATGGTGGCGCGGGTTCGCACGGTCGCTTTCCAAGGCATCGAGGCCGTGCCGGTCGACGTGCAGGTGATGATCGCGCCCGGCAAGGTCAACATGCATATCGTCGGCCTGGGCGACAAGGCGGTGGCCGAAAGCCGCGAGCGGGTGCAGGCCGCACTGCATGCTTCCGGCCTGTCGATGCCGTCGAAGAAGGTGACTGTCAATCTGGCGCCGGCCGACCTGCCGAAGGAAGGCAGTCACTACGACCTGCCGATCGCGCTTGGCCTGATGGCTGCCCTTGGCGCCATCCCGGGCGACATGCTAGCCGGCTATGTCGTGCTTGGAGAATTGTCGCTCGATGGCACGATTGCCGCGGTCGCCGGCGCCTTGCCGGCGGCGATCGCGGCCAATGCCGAGGGCAAGGGCCTGATCTGCCCGTTCGCCTGCGGACCGGAAGCGGCCTGGGCTGGAAAGGATTTCGACATTCTGGCGCCGCGCAGCCTGATTGCCGTCGCCAATCATTTTCGTGGCACGCAGGTGCTGTCGCGCCCCGAGGCCGGCATCCACGCCGCGGCGCTGGATCTGCCCGACCTCGCCGACATCAAGGGCCAGGAGACCGCCAAGCGGGCGCTGGAGGTGGCGGCGGCCGGTGGTCATAATCTGCTTATGATCGGACCGCCAGGATCGGGCAAATCGATGCTGGCGCAGCGGCTGCCGTCGATCCTGCCGCCGCTGGCGCCGAAGGAATTGCTCGAAGTCTCGATGATCGCCTCGGTGGCGGGGGAACTCGGCGAAGGCAAGCTGACCGACCGGCGGCCGTTCCGCGCGCCGCACCACTCGGCCTCGATGGCGGCGATGGTCGGCGGCGGCATCCGCGCGCGGCCGGGCGAGGTGTCGCTGGCCCATCACGGCGTGCTGTTCCTCGACGAGTTTCCCGAGTTCACGCCGCAGACGCTCGATGCGCTGCGCCAGCCGCTGGAGACCGGCGACTGCATGATCGCGCGGGCCAACCATCGCGTTACCTATCCGGCGCGTATCCAATTGGTGGCGGCGATGAACCCATGCCGCTGCGGCATGGCCGGCGAGCCAGGCTATCGCTGCCTGCGCGGCGAGCGTTGCCGCACCGACTATCAGGCGCGCATTTCGGGCCCGCTGCTCGACCGCATCGATCTCAGGATCGAAGTGCCGGCGGTCTCGGCCAGCGACTTGATCCGGCCCGACCGGGCGGAGAAGAGTGCCGATGTGGCGATGCGCGTGGCACGCGCCCGCACCATCCAGCGCGAACGCTTCGAGCGGCTCGGCGCCACCCGCGCCACCACCAACGCGCATTGCTCACCGTCGATCATCGAGGAAATCGCCATGCCTGACGCCACCGGCCTGTCGCTGCTCAAGGACGCCAGCGAGAAGCTCGCCTTTTCCGCCCGCGCCTACCACCGGGTGCTGAAAGTGGCGCGCACACTGGCCGATCTCGACGCCAGCGAAACCGTCGGCCGAATCCATCTGGCCGAGGCGATCTCCTACCGCATGAGCTCGGAGCGGATGGCGCAGGCGGCGTAGGTCCCTCGCCGCCCGACAAGCCGACCTCGCCACGTTGCCTTCCGCGATCACGCCATAACCCCGCGCCTGCGAATCGATCATCTCCACGGTGCGGCGGACCTGATTGTCCGCTTGGCCGGCGTCCTCACCACCCAACGGCCCCCAACCGAGCGGGCGCCGGCCATTTCTCCCTCTTCCGGAGGCGTGGACGTCACCTGCATCGGACCAAAGTCTTGGTCTCTGCATTGGACATTCCTTATTTAGACAATGCGAATATGGTTGCGGTCGGGGAGCCCGCTATGTTCATTGACTACTACGAAGTTTTGGAAGTTAGCCCGAACGCCAACTCGGAAACGCTGGAGCGCATTTTTCGCTATTTTGCGATGCGCTATCATCCCGACAATCGCGAAACCGGCGATGAAGCCCGCTTCAGTGAAATCGTGGAAGCCCACAACACGCTCAAGGATCCGGTCAAACGCGCTCAATACGACATCGCGTACAAGGACCATGCCGGCCTTCGCCGCGAGCTGACCGAGGAAGCCAGCAGCACCAAGGGCGTCGAGCGGGATGTCGTGATCCAGGCCAGGCTGCTGTCGCTGCTTTACGCGAAGCGCCGGCACGACGTCAGCAATCCCGGGATCGGAGATGTGGAGCTCGAACGCTTGTCAGGCTGTCCGCGAGAGCATCTCGAATTTCATCTCTGGTATCTGAAAGCGAAGGGCTGGATAGCAAGAGTGGAAAACGGGACGATCGCGATTACGGTGGAAGGCGTCGATCGGGTCAACTCCGAACACCGTCGCGATCCCACCATCCGGCTCCTGGACCATACGGCTTCCTGACGCCTTGTCTGTGGCCGGAAGCAAATAGCATCCGCCGCACCAGTCGCGGACGCGCCTTCAACGCCGCTGGCGATTTCACCACCGTCGAGCGAAATACGACAAAACCGATCCGTTGCCTCAGGCTTGCTGCGCCTTCAGTTCCAGCCGCCGCGCGTGCAGCACCGGCTCGGTGTAGCCGTTGGGCTGGACGCGGCCCTTGAAGACCAGGTCACAAGCGGCCTGGAAGGCGATCGACTTGGTGAAATCGGCGGCCATGGGCTGGTAGAGTGGGTCGCCCGCGTTCTGGCGGTCGACGATATCAGCCATGCGCTTCATCGTCGCCATCACCTGGTCCTCGCTGCACACGCCGTGGTGCAGCCAGTTGGCGATATGCTGTGAGGAAATACGCAGCGTGGCGCGGTCTTCCATCAGGCCGACATCGTTGATGTCAGGCACTTTCGAGCAGCCGACGCCTTGGTCGATCCAGCGCACGACATAGCCAAGAATGCCCTGCGCGTTGTTGTCGAGTTCATTCTGGATGTCTTCAGGCGACCAGTTCGGCCGCACCGCGACCGGCACCGACAGGATGTCGTCGAGCTTTGCCTTGGGCCGGTTCTTGAGTGCGGCCTGCACGGCATGGACATCGACCTTGTGGTAGTGCGTGGCATGCAGCGTCGCCGCCGTCGGCGACGGCACCCAGGCGGTGTTGGCGCCCGCCTTGGGGTGGGCGATCTTCTGTTCCAGCATTGCCGCCATCAAATCCGGCATCGCCCACATGCCCTTGCCGATCTGGGCGTGGCCGGCCAAGCCGCATTCCAGCCCGGTGTCGACATTCCACGCCTCGTAGGCGGAAATCCAGGCGGCCTGCTTCATGTCGCCCTTGCGGATCATCGGGCCGGCTTCCATCGAGGTATGGATCTCGTCGCCGGTGCGGTCGAGGAAGCCGGTGTTGATGAACACGACACGCTCTTTTGCGGCGCGGATCGCCTCCTTGAGGTTGACGGTGGTGCGCCGCTCCTCGTCCATGATGCCCATCTTGATGGTATTCTCAGTCATGCCGAGCAGGGCCTCGACGCGGTCGAATATCTCGACGGCGAAAGCGACCTCCTCCGGCCCATGCATCTTGGGTTTCACGACATACATCGAGCCGGCGCGGGAATTGGCGCGGCGGCCGTTCGGCCCTACATCGTGCAGCGCGATCAGCGCCGTCATCGCCGCATCCATGATGCCTTCCGGAACCTCGTTGCCGTCGCGATCCAGTATCGCCGGATTGGTCATGAGGTGGCCGACATTCCTGACCAGCATCAGCGAGCGGCCGGGCACGGTCAGCGTGCCGCCGGCGGGCGCGGTGTAGGAGCGGTCAGGGTTGAGCTTGCGGACAAAACTCTTGCCGCCCTTGGTGATCTCTTCCGTCAGATCGCCCTTCATCAGGCCGAGCCAGTTGCGGTAGACGACGACCTTGTCTGGCGCATCCACCGCCGCGACCGAATCCTCGCAGTCCTGGATGGTGGTCAGCGCCGATTCCAGGATGACATCGGCGATGCCAGCCGGATCGGTGCGGCCGATCTGGTTGTTGCGGTCGATCACGATCTCGATGTGCAGGCCGTTGCGCACAAGCAGCACGGTATCGGGATTGGCGGCATCGCCACGATAGCCGACGAATTGCCTGGGGTCGGCCAGCGTCGTCGAGCCGGCGCCGGCGCTTAGCCGCAGGGCGCCTTGCGCCAATGACAGACCGTTGACCCCGGCCCATTTGCCCGAGGTGAGCGGGGCAGCCTCGTCGAGGAAGGTCTTCGTCCAGGCAACGACCTTGGCGCCGCGCGCCGGATTGAAGGCTTTGCCCTTTTCGGCGCCATCCGTTTCGGGGATGGCATCGGTGCCGTAGAGCGCATCGTAGAGCGAACCCCAGCGCGCATTGGCGGCGTTGAGCGCATAGCGCGCATTCATCACCGGCACGACCAGCTGCGGTCCGGCAACATCAGCGATTTCGGGGTCGACATTGTCGGTCGACACGCTGAAGGGCGGGCCCTCCAGAACGATATAGCCGATCTCTTTCAGGAAGCCCTTGTAGGCCTCCATGTCGACCGGCGCGCCGTGATCGCGATACCAGCCATCTACCTGTTCCTGGATGGCGTCACGCGCTGCCAGCAGCGCCCGGTTCTTCGGCGCCAAATCATGGATGATGGCCGAAAAACCGTTCCAGAAGGCGTCCGCTTCGATCTCCGTGCCCGGCAGCGCTTCCCTGGCCACGAACTCATGCAGCTCGCGGGCAATCCGCAATCCGGCGATCTCGATGCGGTCGGTCATCAGGCTACTCCAGATGAAAGGCTTTGCGGGCCTTTGGCATGTCAGGTTTGCCGGGTCAATTCAGCTTAGGGTGAAGGTGGCGTATTTCGCCGCCCCGCTCAAACCGCAATGCGCGGCCTTCCCGAGGCCACGGCCACGACATGCGCCTCGATGAACATGCGCTGGGCTTCGACGGTCGAGACCCGGAATTCGGTGGCGACGTCGATCTCGGCGCTGTCGGTGCCGGCATCCCTGGCGCGCTCCGCGACGATGGCGCGGACATCGGCCTCGGCCGCCGCGATCGCCGTCGCCTCGTCGAGGAAATCGCGCACGGTCTCGCCCGAGGCGAGACGAAACAGCCCTTCCATGGGCTGGCTGACCCGCGCCTCGGCCGATACCCTGACCTGGCCGACGACGGCGCCGAGCGCGTTGGCGACATCGGTATCCCTGGGCACCACGCAGTCATTGCCGATCAGCGGCGGCAGCCCGGCATAGTGCAGCGGCGCCGAGGCGCCGAGGCCGATGACCGGGCGGTCGAGCGCAACGCTCAGGCGGGCGATGCCGGGATGCGCGTCGACCGCGCGCTGCACCAGGGCGTGCGCCACCGTCGACGCGCCATCGAGCCCATCCTCGGCAAAGGCGGTCTCGAGGATATATTCGGCCGACCAGCGCGTCAGCGTCACCAGCACCCGTTCCGAAATCGCTTCCGGCGAAGCGGCGATGTTCTGGCCACGGCCGTCACGCTTGCGGGCGAACAGTTCGGCGCCGAGGCGCGCGGCGATGGGATCCCAGTTCGCCTGCTTGCCCAGCACATGGGCGGCGTCCGACGGGGTGAAGCCGGCGACATGCACCAGCCCGCGCGACACCAGCCGGTTCAGCGTGGCGTTCTGCGCGTTGGAACTCAAAAGCCTGTCGACGGCGAGCGGCACGGCACCGATCAGCTCGTAGAGCCTGGCTTCGGCGCCGGTCAGGCCGGCGGCGAGCCGGTCCGGCACGCCGGTGCGCACCGCGAAGCGGCCGTCCATGCGGCCGGGATTGGGCGCCCGCAGCTGGCGTTCGAGTTCGGAGGTGACAGCTGTACCGTGCGCCATGCCGGCCAGCGCCAACGGCACCAGGCGGCGCGGCCCGAGCAGGATCTTCGGGTTGAGCGCGCCATCTTCCAGCGCCACTTCGGAATCGCCGCCGAGGCCGAAGGTGCGCATGGCGACGGCCTCGACCATGGTGCGGAAGCCGCCGACGGTGGCGCCTTCCGGGTCGAGCCTGGGGCGGCCGCCGTCGAGCACGGCGACGTCGGTGGTGGTGCCGCCGATGTCCGACACCACAGCATTGTCGAGCCCGGTCATGTGGCGGGCGCCGACCAGGCTGGCGGCCGGGCCGGACAGGATGGTCTCGATCGGCCGCTGGCGGGCAAACGCTGCCGAAACCAGCGCACCGTCGCCGCGCACCACCATCAGCGGGGCTGCAATGTTGCGCGCCTGGAGAAAGCCTTCGGTTGCCGCCACCAGCCGGTCGATCATTGAGATCAGCCTGGCGTTGAGCAGAGTGGTGAGTGCCCGGCGCGGGCCGCCGAGCTTGGCCGACAGCTCGTGGCTCGATGTGACCGGCAGGCCTGTCTTTTCGCGGATCAACTCGCGGGCGGCGATCTCATGCGCCGGATTGCGGGTGGCAAAATAGGCGCAGACGGCAAAGCCGGACACCGAGGCGCCGAGTTCCGGCAACGCCGCCTCCAGTCCAGACAGATCGAGCTTGGCGGCATTGCCGTGCACATCGTGGCCGCCCGGACAAAAAACCACCGGATCGGTGCCGAGCGCGGCCTTCAGCCCGTCGCGGGCGAGGTCGCCCTCGGAAAAGCCGATCATCACCAGCGCGACGCGGCCGCCCTGGCCCTCGACAAGCGCGTTGGTGGCAAGCGTCGTCGACATCGACACCAGCTTGATATCAGCCGGATCGGTTCCCGCTTTCTGCAGCACCGCGTCGACGGCGCCGGAAATACCCACGGCAAGATCATGCCTGGTGGTCAGCGCCTTGGCCTTGGCCAGCACCTTGCCTTTGTTCGGCCCCTCTTGCGGGCCTTCCGTCTCAGACCACAACACGGCGTCGGTATAGGTGCCGCCGGTGTCGATCCCGAGGAACAGCGGCTTTGGCTTGGTCTTGGCTGTCATCTTTTTGGCGGCGGTCCGGGTGGCAATTTATTTGTCCCTGCCCTTAGCCGATACGGAACGGACGATAAAGCCGCGAGCGCTGGGCCACGGTAGGTAGGTTGGTGGTGGTGAACAAGCGAGGTCGGCGGGACAGCACCCCCCTCTGCCCTGCCAGGCATCTCCCCCGCAAGGGGGGAGATCGGATGTCATCCCCGCTTTCGCCATCTTCAATGCCGAAAAGGGCGCCGCCGGCGGAAACTGCCAATCTCCCCCCTTGCGGGGGAGATGTCCGGCAGGACAGAGGGGGGTGCTGCCCCGCCGGCCAAAACAGCTACCCCACAAACCCCACCTTCTTGTGCGTGCCATCGCAGAACGGCTTGTTGGCGGAATGGCCGCAGCGGCAGAGGAAGGCGCGTTGCGTACGGTCGACCG
>NZ_RZRV01000032.1:0-77800 GCF_004023085.1 Mesorhizobium sp. M7A.F.Ca.US.010.02.1.1
TGACGAAACTATCCGACCTTGGCCCGCCGATTCCCGGCAAGCAGCACGGCGGCGAGCCTGCCGACGATCGAGAGAATTTCATGATTTGCCCGGTATGCGGCCAGCGGCTCGACATGCGTGACTTCCGGCAGGTCGCTTGGCACGATCAGCCCCAACACGAGCCGTTGGAACTGGAGCCCTATGTCACGAGCCGGAATGGATACCGATTGCGAACGTGGTCGTTGAAATAGCGGCCCTTGGCGAAGGCGGCTTTGAACGCGGTGAAGGTCTCAAGCGGTACGTCCAGAAAGTCGTACTGCCTGCCACTCGCTACAAACCACACTGAGAGAACCCTGGTTTCCGGATCGTATTCGAATTTGTGTATTGAGGTCGACGGCATGGTGCACCAGCTGCTCCGGTGAGCGACCCGCGAGATGGCCCGCCCACTGAGGAAGCAGCGAGCGGGCCGACCACGGCTGTACGTCCATGGCCATCATCGCCTCCACGGAAGGGACGGTGACGGCATTCCAACTCTCATTGGATTTCGGCGTTCCACACATAAACAAAAAGGCCCGCCACCTCTCGGCAGCGGGCAGTGTAGGTCGCTAGGATCACCCAGCGGTACTAAAGTACACCCCGCCTCGCCAAAAGGGAAACCTCAGATATCGCTAATGCATGATTCGGACCCTGGGGCTGACCGTGTCGTATCAAATCCGAGAATATCCCTGCGGGCCAGGTGATAGCAGGGAATATCGTGCAGAGGCTCCGACGTCCTATTGTGCAGCCGAACAGGCAACGAAAAGGCGCGTGACGCTCCCCCGATCCGAAAACGACTTTCTTGAGGTGACCGACGAGAGCAACGGGAGAGTGTTCGCCTACCAAAACGCCGACTTGCTCTGCTGAGTGGCTATGAGGAGCGGCGGCTGCTTCACGCGTCAAAAACCCGCCGCCCCATTCATAGCAGCGGCGGGCCGTGCCTAGAGATAGTTGGACTAAACGGTGGGTACACCCCTGCTGGATGGCTGAGGTGCAAAAGGATGCAACCACAATGCCCCGATGCGCGACAGAAAGCCGTCGCAACGTCGACGTTATTCAAGCCGGAATTCAACCGCATGCTTGTCGGCATCACTAATAAGGCCGCTGTCCATAGCGGTTTCGAAGGCCTTGGTGAAATACTGATCATCGGAGGCTTCGTGATCCTGCTGGGCAATATCGATCGGTAGTGCTCCGATCACGCGGCCTGTCGTCTTCTCGATAACCGTGACGGTCCTCTGCATCAGGGTTTGTTGACCGTGTCGTCGACTGCGTTGGCCGTCGATTTGACATCCCTGCCGACGCCGCGGACGGTGTTGGCGCAAGCCGTAAGGGCCAAAGCACAGGCAAGAATGACAATCGGTGCGGTGCGTAGCAGTTTCATGGACGGGTTCTCCTATTTGTCCTGGTTTATCATGCACGTTCAGTGCCGTATCGCACCGGATTGGCCTGTAACCGCCATCGCCTTGTTGTGGGCGGCCGCTTCATCTGCGGTGTCAAAGGGCGTTGCGACGGTCGTCCCATCCGGAGCCAGTATCACAGCCAGGAACGGAAGGCCGATCAGCGGTGGTGCGTAGACAACGTACGCTGGGCGGGCATTCTTCATTGCCCATGTAACACCTTTTGTCGGTTAGGACCTAATCCACGCCCTGAAAGACGAAAAAGCCCGCCAGCCGGTGCCAGCGGGATTCCAGTGGTCAAAAGACCTGCTCAGGTCGCAGAAAGACCGGACTCGATGACTTGCGCCGTGATTGAGGAAAGAATTCCCCGCTTCGTCGGGACCCGCTTTTCATGGACTTTTGTCATAGCTGCTCCTCGCTTTTTCACACACCGAAACTGGTTTGGGGCAATTAACTCGTCAAGCTGATGCTAAAAAGGCCGCCAGCTTTCGACAGGCTAGGTGTTTGATCCCAGGCTTTGATGCTGCATACTTTTCTTCCGAGTCGAAGGAGGCCGCGTTCGAGATTTTGCTCGCTAAGCGTCTCCCTCTTTATCTGTGGGTGGCTGGCCAACCTTAAAATGCCGAAGCGCCCCTATTCTTCACATTGCCGCCTTCCTGCATCAGCACCTTGGCAAGCGATTCCTTCTGGCGGGAAACAGCCATGATTTTTCATCTCGGGTAGCGATAGGGGTATCGTCGTGGCGGCAGGAGGCGACCTATGCAGAGTTTCACCGTCGAGCTGATACGCGACGGCAGAGTCGTGGAACGTGCCGAGATTCAGGCCGAAAATGTTGTGGAAGCCGCGAAGATGTGGGGACCGGTAACCATCCCGTACGCCGAAGAGCCTGACATTGGCGAATGGATCAGGGTAACGCACCCCGACGGCAACACGACAACCTGGTTTGAGCGATCGCTAAGCGGCGGCAGCTAGGTGTGGGCTCGCTGGCCAGGATAACGGCAGGGTCGAGGGCAAGAGCGGTGACGCACGCCACGAGTCGCGATTATCGCAGAAGGAGACGGAGGGATGATCCGGCGCGAACCAGCGGGCGAAGAACTTCGGTCGCGTTGGACGGCAAACTGGCAATCCAGATTGACGGCTGTCCTGTCGAAATTGGTCGACCAAGACTTAGCCGGCCCTCCCAAATCCGGGAACGATGTTAGCGGAGAGCGCTACATCGCCGGGCCCACCATTGGGCGCGTCTTTTACTACCGCCGGCATGCAGCGTGAGCAAGTCGTGATCGATCGCAGCGGCAGTCCGTCAACCCGGCGCCGCGAGTTGTGCGCGAGAGCACTGGCTTCCGAGCGTTTCCTCCAGCCGAGCCATTCGGCGACTGACAACGGATTCGCGACGCCCGCCACGATACGCCTCGTCCCTGCGTGATCTACCGAAGCTCCTGGCTTCGGCTTTTTCTGATCTGGCACATCGTACACTCAGTGCGTCCGGCCGGAGCGGAGATGCATCTCGATCTTATTGATTGCCTTGGTGAGGACATCGACTGCCTGCAGATTGACCGCGAAGTCGAAGTTCCCTTGCGCCGTTTCGAATATCAGAACGCCGACCTTGGCTAAGTCGTCGCTCATCATGCCTATTCCAATGCCGGTCGGCATATAGGGTGGTTTTTCTGACATGGTTCTCTCCTCGGATGCGGTGTGGGCCTGTCGGGCTTTTGGCCATCCAGCGTGCGACCTGGAGTGGCCAAGCACGATCGATCGACGATGGCCGTGTAACCCGTCTATTCGAAATGCATCGACTGGCCGCGCATCATCGCCAGGGTCAGTGCAATTGCAGCATTTGCAGGTGGCTTCTCCATAAGCAGGCAGCCGTCGAAATCGCGCCATGCCGCCATGCGCAATTCTTCATCATCTTCGCTGGCTGCAGGATCAAAAACGTGGGCATCATAGGGATCCCGGTCAATCTCGATCGTCCAGCCCTTGAGCGCCTTGCGAGCCATTTCTTCAACCTGGGCGAGGTCGCTGGTGAAGAAGGGGATACGGTCGCATCTTCCGAAAGCGGCTCAACCCGATCCTGCGTCGGCCGCTCGGGCACCCAACCAAGAACGAAGGCAATATCGAAATCGATCTGGCGGTCCGGACCGGCTGTAACCTCAAGCCGTTTGACGACGTCAGGATAGAGCTGCTTGCGCGCCGGCCACGTGTCCGAAAGCGCCTCGGCTCGCAATCTCGTGCGGGGAACGTCGATCAGTTCCATGACCTGATGGTGCGGGACTTTGTCCTGCGGCCAGCCCGCACAACATGCAATTGTCGCAGCCTCGTCGGCTTCTTCCCAGGCCGAAGCAGCCTGGTCCTCGTTCTCGGTTGGCTGGTCGTCTTCCGGAAAGCCTTTGATATCCCACCCTTCCAACGCGAATAAACCTTCCGCGCCTTGCAAAGCCGTAATGCCGGCGCGTGCGAAGACTGCTTCGGCTGCCGCGACCCCGCGTGCCAGTTCCTCGGGCGTTGCCCCTTCAATGTTCAAGCGAAGTTCCATGGTTCGCCTCCTGTATCAATCCTCCCTGTAGTGAACAAAATAAGAACAAAGGTGTCAATAGACTCCTGATGGTCTACACGCGGACCACCATCCCGCGCGCGACAATGTCCGCAATTGCGGAAGCGCGCAGGACTGCGGTATACGCCGTTTTTGGGCGCCGTCGGCCGCCGGCGCGAACATCCAACAGGACAGGTGGCCTTCGACGCCTCGTCTGTTGGCAAACGGTTCTGCCGGTGTCCCCGGGCGGTCGCGACAAACATTTCTTCCGCAGCGCCACCTCACCACGCCATTGACTCTTCATTAGGAAGAGAACAAATGAGGAACATATCATCAGCATTTCGCGTTCAGGGGACAAATGAGTGCATCGGCGCCAAACGCTGTCATATCCGATCTTCGAAATCGCATTTCGCGTCTCGAAGGCGGTAATGCGCGCGAAAGAGCGGTGCTCCCATTCGGTATCTCCTCTATCGACAGTCATCTGCCAGGCGGGGGTGTGGCGCTTGGCGCACTTCATGAAGTTGCCGGCGGCGGCAATGGAGCGATCGATGGCGCCGCAGCGTCGCTTTTTGCAGCCGGGATTGCAGCGAGGACCCAAGGCAAGGTGCTGTGGTGCGTGACGCGCCAGGATCTGTTTGCGCCGGCAATCGCCCAGGTCGGACTGCATCCCGACCGGGTGGTCTATGTCGAAGCCGGTGACGACAAATCCTTGCTCGCCTGCTTCGAGGAAGGTCTGCGGCATGTCGGGCTTGGAGCTGTGGTCGCGGAAGTGGCGCGCCTGTCCATGACTGCCTCGCGCCGGTTGCAACTGGCATCGGAAGGCTCCGGCGCGATAGGCATCGCCATCCGCCGCTGGCGCCGCCAGACCGAAGCCGCCGATTTCGGGCAGCCGACGGCCTCTGTCACCCGCTGGCGGGTTTCCGTGTTGCCGTCGCAAGCGCTGCCGGTGCCCGGCGTTGGCCGGGCGCGATGGCAACTTGAACTGATCAAATCTCGTGGAGGGGAAACACTCGATATCGAAGTGGAGGCTTGTGATGCCAAGGGTCGTCTCGCTCTTCCTTCCAAACTGGTCGACCGACCGGCTCAGAAGGAAATTGGGCGACGTCTCGCCGCCACCGGATAAGCCTTTGGTGCTGGTCGGGCGGCATGGTAGTCGTCGCATGGTGACTGCGGTGGATCGCGCGGCAATAGAAGCAGGCTTGCGCGTCGGAATGCTCGCGACGAAGGCACAGGCCCTCGTGCAGGGCCTGGCGGTTATGGACGCCGAGCCCGATGCCGACGCGGAGGCATTGGAGCGGCTGGCGCTATGGGCGTTGAGACGCTATGCGCCCATCGCCGCTGTGGATACTCCGGACGGATTGGTCATGGAGACCACTGGCGCCGATCACCTTCATGGCGGCGAACAGTTGATGCTGGCCGATATGGTCGAGCGTCTCGGCCAGGTCGGCTTCTCGGCGCGGTCAGCGATTGCCGATAGCTGGGGTGCCGCTCATGCCGTTGCGCGCTACGTGCGGCAGACCGTCAGCGTGGTCGCTGTCAATGCAACCTGTGATGCGATCCTTCCTCTGCCCATCGCGGCACTGCGGTTGCCCGATGCGATCGTCAGCGGTCTGCGGGTTTTGGGCTTCGACAGAGTAGGCGAGCTTCTGAAGCAACCACGCGGGCCACTGATCCTGCGCTTCGGACCGGAACTGGGTCGTCGCCTTGACCAGGCTGCTGGACGCCTTGCCGAACCGATAGAACCCGTGCGGCCAGCCGATGTGGTCGAGGTAAAACGAGCCTTCGGCGAACCCATCGGTGCGGCCGAGACGATCGCCCGCTACATCGGCAAGCTTGTTCAAGCGCTATGTGTCGAGCTGGAGACCAAGGGCCTTGGCGCCCGGCGGCTCGACCTGCTGTTCTACCGGGTCGACAACAGCATCCAAGCCATTCGCGTCGGCACTGCCTTGCCGGTCCGCGACGTGAAGCGGCTGACGCGTTTGTTATGCGACAAGATCGAGAAGATCGATCCGGGTTTCGGCATCGAGTTGATGCGCTTGTCCGCACCCTTGGCCGAGCCGTTGACGCCCAAGCAGACCATCTCCTCACTCATCGAGCAACCGGACGCTGACATCTCAGACCTGATCGACATCCTCGGCAATCGTGTCGGCGAGGAGAAGCTGTATCGGTTTACCCCCGTGGCAAGCGACGTGCCCGAGCGATCGTTCCGGCGCGTGGCGCCGGCATCGGCCGAAACCGGCCAGGCATGGCCAGATCATTGGCCGCGGCCGGCTCGTCTGTTTGCGGTGCCGGAGCCCATCGAGGCGATAGCGTTGCTGCCGGATCATCCGCCGGCTAGCTTTACCTGGAGAGGCATCCGCCGACGGGTCAAGCGCGCCGATGGCCCCGAGCGGGTCTTTGGCGAATGGTGGAAGCGTGATGCCGAGCTTGCCGCCGTGCGCGACTATTTTCAGGTCGAAGACGAGGCCGGCGAGCGGTTCTGGATCTATCGCGCCGGCGACGGCGAGGATGCCGCGACCGGTTCGCATCGCTGGTTCCTGCATGGCATCTTCGGATGACTGCGTCCTATATCGAACTCCAGTGCACCTCGCATTTTTCCTTCCTGCGCGGCGCCAGCTCCTGCGAGGAATTGTTTGCGCAGGCCGCAATCATGGCCCTGCCGGCGCTTGCCATCTGTGACCGCAACAGCCTGGCTGGCGTTGTTCGGGCTCACGAGGCTGCAAAGGCAACCGGCGTCAGGCTGATCGTCGGCTGCCGGCTTGATCTGGCGGAAAAGATTTCCATCCTGGTCTATCCAACGGATCGCGCGGCCTATTCGCGGCTTTGCCGTTTGCTGTCGCTGGGCAAGAAGCGTGGCGGCAAGGCGAAATGCCTTCTGCATTGGGCAGACCTTGTCGCCTATGGCGAAGGCCTTATTGCCGTGTTCATTCCGGATCAGGCTGATGACACATGCTCGCTCTGGCTGCGGCGGCTACACCAGGCATTCGGCGATCGAGCCTATATGGCCCTGACCTTGTTTCGCCGCCCAAATGACGCGCTGCGGCTGCACGAACTGTCCAACCTTGCCGGAGAGGCCGGCGTGCCGACGGTTGTTACCAACGATGTGCTCTTCCATGAACCGTCACGGCGCATCTTGCAGGACGTCGTCACCTGCATCCGCCACAATGTCACGATCGATGGTGCCGGGTTTCGGCGCGAGCGGCATGCCGACCGCTACCTGAAACCGCCGGAAGAAATGGCTCGTCTTTTCGGCCGCCATCCCGAGGCGATCGCTCGGACGGTTGAAATCGCCGAGCGCTGCCGGTTTTCACTGGACGAGCTCGCCTATCAATATCCCGAGGAGCGCATGCTGCCGGGCCTAACGCCGCAGCAAGCCTTGGAAAAACTCACCTGGGAAGGCGCGATGGAGCGGTTTCCCGAAGGTGTGCCGGACAAGGTTGTCGCCACGCTCAGGCATGAATTGCAGCTCATCGAGAAGCTGCGATACGCGCCGTATTTTCTGACCGTCAATGCGATCGTGCGCTTTGCCCGCAGCCAGGACATCCTCTGCCAGGGCAGGGGGTCGGCGGCCAACAGCGCCGTCTGCTATGTCCTTGGCATCACCTCGATCGATCCCGACCGCAACGATCTTCTGTTCGAACGCTTTGTCTCCGAGGAACGCCGCGAGCCGCCCGATATCGATGTCGATTTCGAGCATGAGCGGCGTGAAATCGTCATGCAATGGGTGTTCGACACCTATGGCCGTGAGCATGCAGCACTGTGCTCGACCGTCATCCGTTATCGGTCGAAAGGCGCCTTGCGGGACGTCGGCAAGGCTCTGGGGCTGCCTGAAGACCTGATCAAGATGCTGTCGTCGCAGGTGTGGGGCTGGTCGGATGAAGGCGTCCAGCCGAAACATGCCGAGGAGCTGAATCTCAATCTCGGCGATCGCCGCCTGCGCCTGGCGCTGGATCTCGCCAGGCAATTGATCGGCGCGCCGCGGCATCTGTCGCAGCATCCCGGTGGCTTCGTGCTGACCCGCGACCGGCTCGACGATCTGGTGCCGATTGAGCCTGCCGCGATGAAGGATCGCCAGGTCATTGAATGGGACAAGGATGACATAGACGCGCTCAAGTTCATGAAGGTCGACGTGCTGGCGCTCGGCATGCTGTCCTGCATGAAGCGCGGCTTCGATCTCCTGGCGCAGCACAAGGGCATCACTCTCGATCTCGCGACGATCCCGGCCGAGGATCCGCGCACCTATGCGATGATCCGCAGGGCGGATACGCTGGGCACCTTCCAGATCGAATCCCGCGCCCAGATGTCGATGCTGCCGCGCATCAAACCGCGAACTTTTTACGACCTGGTCATCGAGGTGGCGATCGTGCGGCCCGGTCCGATCCAGGGCGACATGGTGCATCCCTATCTGCGCCGGCGCGAAGGCAAGGAAGACGTCGTCTATCCCAAGCCTGAGTTGGAAAAAGTGCTCGGAAAAACACTGGGCGTGCCGCTGTTCCAGGAACAGGCGATGCGGGTGGCGATCGAATGCGCCGGCTTCACGCCTGGTGAGGCGGATCAGCTTCGCCGCGCCATGGCGACCTTCAAGCACACCGGTGGCGTCTCCAGCTTCGGCGCCAAGCTGATCGGCGGCATGGTCAAGAATGGTTACGAGCGCGAGTTCGCCGAAAAGACATTCAAGCAGCTGGAAGGCTTCGGCAGCTATGGCTTTCCAGAGAGCCATGCCGCCAGCTTCGCACTGATCGCCTATGCATCCTCCTGGATGAAATGTCATCACCCCGATGTCTTCTGTGCGGCCCTGCTCAATGCGCAGCCGATGGGATTCTACGCACCGGCGCAGATCGCCCGCGATGCCCGCGACCACGGGGTTGAGGTGCGTCCGGTCTGTGTGAACGCCTCGCGCTGGGACTGCACGCTCGAACCCAAAGAGAACGAGGATCGGTTTGCCGTTCGCCTTGGCCTGCGCATGGTCCGCGGGCTGGCCAACGCAGACGCGGCAACCATAGTGGGCGCACGTGCCGACCGGCCATTTGCCTCCATCGATGATCTATGGCGCCGGGCCGGCGTTCGCGCAGCGTCGCTGGTTGAACTCGCACAGGCCGACGCGTTTCAACCTTCATTGTCGTTGGCGAGGCGTGAGGCCCTGTGGGCGATCAAGGCGCTGCGCGACGCCCCGTTGCCGCTGTTTTCGGCCGCCTCCAGCCGCGAGCAGCAAACGGTGCCGGAGATCCAGGAACCGGGCGTCATGCTACGCGCCATGACAGCGGGGGGGGAGGTCGTTGAAGATTACGGGCATGTCGGGCTCACGTTGCGTGACCATCCCGTTTCCTTCCTGCGCGCCGACCTGCGTCGCCGGCGCATTGTCTCGTGCCGCGAGGCCATGCAGGCGCGCGATGGCCAATGGCTTGAAGCGGCTGGACTCGTATTGGTCCGTCAACGCCCCGGCTCGGCCAAGGGCGTGATGTTCATCACGATTGAAGACGAGACTGGGATCGCCAATCTGGTCGTTTGGGTGAAGGTGTTCGAGAAATATCGCCGCGTCGTGCTCGGCGCCGGCATGATCGCCGTCCATGGGCGCGTTCAGCGGGAAGGCGAGGTGGTTCATCTCGTCGCTCATCGGCTCAGCGATCTATCCGCCGATCTGGCGAGCGTTGGTGATCGGGATGCTGCCTTCCCGCTGCCGCATGGGCGCGGTGACGAGTTTCATCACGGCAGTCCGACGCCTGATCCGCGTGGACTGCCGAAGGGGCCGCGGCCGCGGAACATCATCGATCCCTATCTGCACATCGACCAGATCAAGGTGAAGACGCGAGATTTCAGGTAGGCTTGGTTGGGACGAGCTGCTTTTCGGAGAGATGGCCGGGCCGCACTCCCGGAATCAATTTAGCTGCGTGAGACGATGACGGCCAGCGACGCCAGCTTGCCTTCACTCAGGCTGCGGATATAGTTCTTGCGTCGCTGCACGAATTCGGTGCCGAGGACGATTTCATTGGCCTGCTGTTGCGCAGGCGAAGGAATGATGTCGGAACTGGCCCTTTGCATCGCCAGTTCGACATGTTCGCCGGTCTCGTCGATGACTTCGTCAATATGGAAGCCCGCGTCGGCGAAAAGGGTCTTCAGGGTATCCCGGTCAACAAGGTGGCTGGTTACCGGCCCAACCGCCCAGGGCAAGGGGTAATTTGGTTCGCCGCCAGCCAGCACGGCTTCGGTCCAGATCAGTTTGCCGCCCGGCTTCAGAACGCGAAAAGCCTGCCCGATGACGGCGGCCTTGTCGGCGATGTTCATGCCGACATAGAAGCAGATTGCGGCGTCGAATGTGTTGTCGGCAAAGGGCAGTTTCGCCGCGTCGGCTTCGTGGAAGCGAACCTTGTCGCCAAGGCCGCTGAGCGTGGTCAGTCGGCCGGATGCCTCGACAAAGGCTGGTGTGAGGTCGACGCCGTCGACCTGGCAGCCATAGGTGGCGGCCAGGAAGCGCGCCGGGCCGCCAATGCCGCTGCCGATGTCAAGGATCCGGTCGGTGGGCGAGGGGGCAAGACGAGCTCCATGATCCCGCGTGGCGATGAGCTCGCGGCCGTGAAGCTGGTCGAACGGATAAAGCTGCGCGGCACTGAGGCCATCGGGTTTTGGGTCGGGGATCGCGGCCAGTATGCGCTCAACGATCCCGTCGCTGCCGTAGTGTTTTGTGACGTCGATCATAGGGGCACTCCTCTGGGTACGGAGCATCCACTAACGCCTGGGTTTCGGCAATCCTGACGCTTCTGAACGTTTCCGGTATCCTGTGCTGCTGTAGCGCTCGAAACCAGGATTGATACTGCCGGCAGCTTGCTTGCGAAGCCTGCTCAGATCCCGGCCTTCCGGGTAAGCCGACACCCACTGTCTTTGCCGAACGGTTCACCGCTCCTTCAAGATGATCTAGCGGAGCAGGCCCTCGTCGTCGAACGCGTCCCAGCCCTTCAACTTAGGCCCGAGAGCGTCATCTCTGGGGTTATTCCCGGCACCGCGAACCTTCTCGCTACCCTTTCCCGCCCGCGTGAGGGCAGCCTTGCCGGCACCGCGTCGCCTGTTCTCTGTAACTTGCTGCGCGTCCTCTTCGCGCCAAAGGCTTGGCAGATCACGATCAAGGATGTCCTCTATGTGCTTGGGATCGAACACGTGGAAGGTGACGGCCTTGGATCGACCGCGCATCTTCACGGTGCGGGTGCCAATGCTTTGCAGCCGTCCGTCTTTCAGCCACTTGTGACGCTCTCGCGAAGTGATCGCGAGGATGTCCTCGGCCTCGCTTGGCAGGACCGGGAGTACTTCGATGGTTTCCAGCATCTTGGCGAGCTTGTTGGAGGCGGCCTCGAACTCTTCGGCATCGTCTTCGCGCATCCGCAATGTCATGCGGCCAGTCTCGGCTTTGATGTATTTTCTCACCGCCCATGGCAGGCGGGCACGTATTTCACGCTCGATACCTTTCGTGCGCACCGACGAGCCAAGCGTCGCTGATGGCTGAAGTGGCCACTCGGCAATCAGTGACAACGAGGTGCTGATGCTTTGGCGAGAGCCGCGATCTTGAGGAGTCACAATAGCCGCAGCGATGCCGCCAAGAATCTTCCGGGTTCCCGCAAAACGCACCGGCATCTGAGCTAGTCGCTTCCTTGTCGCATGGTTTCTACCGCCAACGAGCCGGCAGGCAGGGCCTTCAACAGCTCCACCTCGGGTTTCGTGAGGTAGATCCATGCCGCCCAATCCTCCGGGCGCAGCACCACAATCTGGCGATTGTGGATAGGCGCCACATCCGGCCCGGGTGCAGTCGTCAGCATTGCGAATGTGGGCGGCTTGTTGCCTTCGCCGTCCCGCCACAGTCCGGCGATGGCCATGAACGGAGCGCCGTTGAGGGTGAAGCGATGCTTCGCCTTTGGCGACTTCTTTCCGGTGAATTCGAAGAAAGCTGATGCCGGAATAAGGCAGCGCTTGCTGTTGGCGAAACTCCGTCCGTCCGAGCGAAAGTTGAAGACCGGCCCGCCTTTGGGCCCGGAGGGTGGAAAGGCAAAGGTCATGCGCGTGAGTTCGATCGTCTCGCCGGCGGCGCGCATGATCGGGGCGGGATCACTGATGCGGATGTCGTCCGCCTGCGGCAAATCCAGTTCAGTTTGACGGAAGGGAATGGCGAGCGCCAGCGATTGCATCATCCTGCAATATTCAGCCCAGGCGATATGCTGCTCGTAGTCATTGCACATGGCTGCCCCATCGGTTCGGTCAGTTGCAGAGTAGCCAGATAGGGCGGCTTTGCCCGTAGCGCCATGAATGAGATGGCTTGGATGCATGCCAGTCTGAGTTGAAGATCCTCCGATTGTGAGGCGACGCGACGCTGACTTGCTCACTGAATTGGTCTCTCACCAAAACGAATTGTCCGACCCGCCATCCCCGACCCGCGGCCTATTTCTTTAGTTTCTGCGCGCCGCCATAAGTTGTCACGGAGCCGACCCGCTTCATCAGCCTCGGCCTGATCTTTGCTGATGCCGTTGCTTGCGGGCGACGGAATTGACCTCGGAGCCTTCACCGCCAGCAATCTGCCGACGGTCGGCGGCGCCTCGCTTCGACTTGTTGTCTGCCGTTGTCCTCCCTTCTGCCATGGCACGACGTACCGCGTCGACTAGGATGCCGGGCAAAGGTCGCCGCTAATGTTGCGCCAATGACGAGCATCCGTCAGCGATCTTGCCCAAGTGCGGTATGGCGACCAGGTAAGGCCATCGTCCGGCCACTGAAGCGCGCTGTCCCAAGCGTCAACGCGGCGCACGGATCGGACGGTGCGGGACTGAGAACGAGTCAAGGCTGTCGCAGTGGAGCCGAAAAAGCCAAAGGACGTGATGCTACCAGGGGTATCGGGCGACACAATCGAGGCGTCAGGGCTGCAAGCTGCCGCAGCGGCTTGCTACTCGGCTCTGAGAATTCGCGGGGGTTGAACGGACAAAGCTGAGGTGCTGACCCCTCGACGCCTACGCCTCGCTGGCGACAGATGCCTCCACGGAAACCAACGGCGCTTCCAACGTCCAATTGATCCCGTACGGCCCATACTCAAGATTGGCCTTCCCTCCGACCGCCTCAGGCGCCACCCGCTTGAGCACCACGGTTCCAAAACCGCCCTGGCCGATCTTCTGGACCTTCGGGCCATCTGTTTCGGCCCAAGTGAGGTGGAAGAGCTTCGAGCCACCGGAGCCGGTCGCGTTCCATTGGACCGAAATCGTGCCCTTGTCTCCCGAAAGCACGCCGTATTTGGCTGAGTTGGTCGCGAGTTCGTGGAAGGCAATGCCGAAATACTGGACGGCGTTGGGGCTCAGCACAATGGATGGTCCCGCCATGGAAATCCGTCCCTCATTGCCGAAGGGTTTGGCCTGCGACAGCAACAGTTCAAAGAGGGTGACGCCTCTCCAGTCGCCGGCGACTAGCAGATCGTGCGAGCGTGACAGCGCCATGATCCGCTCCCGCACCTGCCGTTCGAACACCGCGGGATTTTCGGCACGTTTGTTGGTTTCCCTGATCATCGAAAGAATGACGGAATACTGGTTCTTGACCCGATGATTGACCTCCCGCATCAGCATGCGGATACGATGCTCGTTTTCCCTAGCCGACGTGATGTCTCGGGCGATCTTGGAGGCGCCGATGATCTGCCCGGTTGCGCTGCGCACGGGTGACACCGTCAGCGAGACGGGAACCAGGCTGCCATCCTTGCGCCGACGGATCGTTTCGTATGTGTCGACCGCTTCGCCGCGGCGGATGCGTTCAAGGATGCGGGGTTCCTCGTCCTGGTGATCATCCGGGATCAGCATGGCCACCGACCGGCCGATCGCTTCCTCGGCGGTATAGCCGAACAGCCGTTCGGCACCGCGATTCCAGCTGTTGATGACGGTGTTCAGATCCTTGCTGACGATTGCGTCGAACGAGGATTCCACGATGGCTGACAGATGGTGCCTGGCCTCCTCGGCACGCTGGCGGTCGGTGAGATCAAACAGCATGTTGACAGCGCCGGTCAGATCGCCGCTCTCATCGCGGATCGGTGTCGGGTACGGCTCGAAGGGGAAGAAGGATCCGTCAGGGCGTTGCGCTATGGCCTGCTGGCCACGCACCGGGCGGTTTTCCTTGAGCGCGATCGCCATCGGGCACTCGTCGTGCGGCAATTCCGTGCCGTCGGGCATGAACAGCTTGAACGTCACGCACCACTTGTCCTTGCCGATTTCGGGCTCCCGGCCCGCCAGCTCGGCGGCGGCTCGGTTGTAGTAGGTGATGACGCCATCCGGGTCAGTCGTGTAGATGGCGACTGGGAGACTATCGAGCACCTGATGATAGGTGCTGTCCTGCCGCCGCAGTTCAGTCCGCGTCCGCACGAGGTCGGTTACATCAACGGTGAAGCATCTTGTGTGGACCAGATCGCCGGCTCGGAACTGGCCGCTCGACGTGATTTCGACATGCTTGATTGAGCCATTGCGAGCCCTCAATCGCGCCGGATATCTCGCGATCTTTTCGCCACGGGTAAGGCGCCCCAAAATATCCTCGATCACCCTCCGGTCCGGATAGAAATCCGCGATATGGCGGCCGATATAGTCCTGTGAAGAATAGCCGAGAAGATCGAGCTCGGCTTGGTTGGCATGCAGAATAACCCCATCTGCGCTGACCAGATGGAGGGCGACGGCGCCGTTTTCGAAGAAATCCTGGTAGTCGAAGTTCCGGTTATCCTCACCGGGCATTTCCGGGTTCTTGAAGGCGATACCATTCGCCTGCGGTACTCCATTCATCCAAAACCCCTCTCTGTTAACCCGCCATAACGCGGGGTGTCGCCAAGTTGTTCCTATAGCTCGCCCTTCGCGGCCTGCGTACGATGCTGCTCTTGATTCAGCCTTTTGCGACATGCAAGCTTAGACCCGGACGGAAAAACGACCTCGTGTTTGACCTACGAACGTGCAAATCGGGCCTCAAATGAAAAAAATCCCTGGTGCCTGTCGTAGACAACGAAGCTTTAATTACCGTGGAGGTCGAGGCCGCCCTTCGCGAGCCAGGCTTTGCCGTAGCATTGGCATCCTATGTTCCGAAGCGAAGCGTTTTCTCGCAAACCACACACCCGCCGCAGCGGTCCTGGACGTCAGGTTGTAGGACGGCGAGAGCGTTGAAGTGGCAAAAACCTTGGCTGGCCGGGCTGTTCCTTTCGTCGTCTATTCCGGCCTAGGTGTCGAGGAGAGCCACGAAGCATTCTCATTCGGCGTCACACTGATGAAGCCCGCCGAATCTGCAGAGGTGGTCCGGGTTATCAGAGAGATGTTTGCCGGCCAGCAGCCGAGAATGACCGGATAGCCACGCCGTTTACATGTTCAGCTCGCGGACTTTCGTGCGGGGCCGGCCTCAGAGGTGGAGGGCGATAGCCGTTTCGCCCGTCTGCCTGCTGGCCGTTTTGCTTCGGTTCGGGGTACGAAGGCACAGAGCGCGCATTGAGCGTGGCAATACATCAACAAGGTTCCCGGATGAGGCGGCTCGTATTGTGCATTGCAGCAACCATATGGTTGCATGTGCGTTGTGCACGACTGTGCCATTCCGGCGCGCAAGGACACTGATTTGCCAAGTATATCCGACACGATCGCTCGCCTGAGCGCGCGGCCAGCCGGATCCGGGGGCCGGAAGGACGCTCACTTGTCCGAAATCACAGGGTTCGGGTCCAATCCTGGGGCCTTGCGTGCGTGGTTTTATCTTCCGGAGAATCCAACCCGGCAGGCGGCGCTGGTCGTTGTGCTGCATGGCTGCACCCAGAATGCGGCCAGCTATGATCATGGCTCCGGCTGGACCGAGCTCGCCGCCAAGCATGATTTTGCCGTGCTTTTCCCCGAGCAGCAGCGCGCCAACAATGCCAATCTTTGCTTCAACTGGTTTGTGCCAGGCGATATCAGCCGCGACAGCGGCGAGGCACTTTCCATCCGCCAGATGATCGAGGCGGTAGTCGTTACGCATGGTCTTGATCGCAAGAGGATCTTTATCACAGGTCTGTCCGCAGGGGGCGCCATGGCGGCGGTGATGCTGGCAAACTATCCCGAACTGTTTGCCGGCGGCGCCATCATTGCCGGGCTTGCCTATGGCACTGCCTCGACCATCCCCGAAGCCTTCAGCCGCATGCGCGGCCATGGCGGTCCGTCCCGAACCGACCTCCAGCGCCTGTTGCGGGCAGCCTCGCCGCACAACGGCCCGTGGCCGCGGCTTTCGCTGTGGCAGGGCTCGGCCGACACGACCGTCGTGCCAGCGAATGCGGACGCGGTGCTGGCGCAGTGGCAAAGCGTGCACAACCTCAGCGAAAAGCCAACACGCATAGAGAAGATAGACGGCCAGACGCGCAAGATCTGGTCCGACAGCAAAGGTCGCGACGTGGTCGAGACGTTCACCATTGCCGGGATGGGGCATGGAACGCCACTGCAAACTGGCGGCGGCGATGGTCTCGGCAAAGCAGGGCCTTTCATGCTGAATGTTGGGATTTCCTCGACACGCCACATCGCCCGCTTCTGGGAATTGATGAAGCCCGTCGTGCGACGCAACGGCAAAGCCGACGTCGCTTCAGCTGCCGCGTTGCAGTTCTTTGCACCAATGGAAAAACCGCAGGCAGTCCGTATCGATCCCACGCCGGAGCGAGCCAATGCGCGTGGCCCGGCGAGCGGGATTTCCAAGGTCATCGAAGATGCGCTGCGCGCGGCGGGATTGATGCGCTAAATTGTTGTGGTGGAGGAGCTTTTTGTGGCCCTGCCCGGGCCGCCTCTGGTCGTTGAAGTTCTGCCGTGCCTGGCCTTTAAGCTCGGTTTGGCGAGCGGAAGCCGCGCCGCGGCGGAATCCTGGAGCGATGCGTGGCCATCTTGGGCGGGTATCTCTGGGCCGGTCGCTATATCAAGAGATATGCGCAAAAGAACCGACGAGATCAACGACAGCAATAGCCCCCGAAAGCTTGCTCTCAGTCTCGACACCGCTAACATCGAAGTCGCCGGCAAGATCGCCTATCCCCCCGTTCGCGCTCGAGCTTCGAACTGCATATTGCGCATTTAATGTCACGGACCCTCTTTCCGTCTGGACCCCTTTTCAGCCGACGCTAAATCAAAGCAATGCGACGCTTACTTTTAGGCCTTACAGCCTTCCTCATCTGGACGACGTGGCTTCAGGCCGAAGCCTGGAAGCCCTTCGGGGTCCGGCAGCTTGGCTTCACATTCGATATCCCTCCAGGCTTCGCCCTGACGCAGCATTCGCATCAGGGGGCGGCCTTTCGTGGCCCAAGGGATGCGTTTCTGGTCGTTTGGGGGGCGCGACTGGGGAAAGCCAGTTTTCGCGCCGAGATCGAGCATCGCATGATCGAGGACGAAAAGGCCGGTTGGCGACTGACCTATCGGCGCATTGCCCCCGGATGGGCGAGCTACTCCGGTGTCAAGAATGGGGCGATTCGCTATGTCCGCGCAATTATGGTGTGCGACGAGCGGGCCGCACTTTTCACAATGAACTATAGGCAATCGGAAAAGGAACCGTATGATCCAATTGTCGTGCGTATGGTCCGGTCTCTGAAGGCACGAGGCTGCTCATGACGTTCTGGGGTGGCGAGCAAATGCGCACCACAACGGTTTAAAGTGCCGCGGCATGGCTCGTGATCGCGTATCGGGGAATATCCGGCGCGTGCTTGGGCGCAGGTGAGGGGAACCTTTTCCCTGGCATGTTTCGCCAGGGAAAAGAAAAACCGAAGGGCGCCAAATCATCTCGCGACGCAGCCTGGCCCTCGCAAGGATAAGGCCAGCCGCACGCAAGAGGCTGCCGCCAAAAACCCCGGATAAAACGAATGATTGGTACACGGTGATGGTGACACGATAGACTTGCAGCCGCGGCCGGAAGGCAGTCTTGGAGCGCCGTTCGTGTCGCTTTAGATGACGCTGATCGGGGGCCGCCCGGTCCGCCGCCGAGAACAGTGCCAGGTGCGAGCCACCAGTCCAAACGAGTCCGAACGCGTTTTGCAACCTATCGCGGGCTGGCTTGCGCCTCGGCCGGTGCAATGCGGCGGCTGATGGAACATCGAAATGTCGCGGCCGTTTAAAAATCTTGGAGGTGGCCGCATGCACCTTGTCCAGATCCTGCTTCCTCGTTCCGACAACGCGGGAGAGCCGTTCGCCAAGGAAGACTTCGACCGTGTGAAGCAAGAACTCGCCGATACCTTCGAAGGTGTCACTGCGTATCTTCGGGCTCCCGCGGAAGGGGTGTGGAGGCAGGGAAAAGAGTCCGACATGGACGAGATCGTCATCTTCGAGGTGATGACGGAAGAAGTCGATCTGCCCGATTGGCGAAGGCGCCGAGCGGAGTTGGAGCGCCGTTTCCGGCAGGAAGAGATCATTATCCGATACCTACCGATGGCATTGGTCTAAGCAGCCTGAGAGGTTCAGATGCCTCTGGTTGATCAACGTGTTTGCCACGCCCGTCCCGGGCCGAACAGCAACCGCGGCATTCGACGAAATCTGAAATGGGTTGCTATCATAGTTAATTGCGAGCCTCTGCGACCTGCGCAATTGGATGCCGTGGCTTTTCAGGAGAGCGGCATACCGGGTTGCTGAGACGATCAGTAACGTGCGCGGTGTCGTGCCAAGTCGCCAAAGCGGGAGCGCTTGGCTGCGCGCTTCATGAACGGCTTAGCTGGGTAGGATGGATTTGCCGAGGGAAACTGGGCTCGATGCCAGCGCCGGCTGTTCCGAAGCGTCCGGCAGCGATAGTATGGGCCCGCATCCATCCCTGTGACCGGCCGCCTGGCAAGGCTGCATCCGCGATCTGGCTGCCCCAAGCCGCATTCACGCTTGCCGGGCAGTTCAACTGACCAGCATGTAGACTCTCGAGAGGGGCAGCTTGTACTTCGGCCCTCGTGTTGCAAGTCACGCATCTCGACCTAATGGGGCAGGTTGGAAGTCGTCTGACCGCCTGCGTCAAAGGTTGGCCGGAATGGCTATCCAAGGTGGGATTGTTGGCTGTTCAGTGACGACGTTTCCTGCGACTCGGTCATTTGCCTTTTCTTGCTGCCGATCGGTTCTGGCCGGTCGGCGCCGTTGTCCTCGCGTCTTTCGAATGCGCCGCTATTGCCGGACCCGCGCCGGTCGCTTTGCGCATATCGCCGTTACCCTTAGCTGGACCGGACTTCTTGCCGAGCACTCTTGAAACGAGCGTACTGAGATAGCCCATTGATACTTCCCGTTGAGATGCATGCACCAACGTGCCAGACTTCGCCTAATGCGGACTACTACGCGTTTTCGGCCGCCATGTTGACAGCCGATTCAGCGAGCTGTGTCAGCGCCTCGTCAGTCGCTTTCTCCTCTCCAAGCGTTAAATTGAGGAGAGAAACCGCTTCATCAAGCCCGAGTTCGAAGGCCCAGGTTTTCAGTGTGCCATAGCGTGAGATTTCGTAGTGCTCCACAGCCTGGGCCGCAGCCAGCAGACCGGCGTCCAGGGCAGGTGCGCCCTTGTATTCTTCCATGATCTCGGCACCTTCCTCGGTGATGCCCACAATAGCTGCACACGTCTTACCCTGCGGCTTCTTGCCGATCACTTCGAAAACCTCTTCGAGGCGGGCAACGTGTTCCTTCGTTTCGTCGCGGTGCTTTTCGAACGCCGCCTTCAAACCCGGGCTTCGAGCGGCCTTCGCCATTTTCGGCAGCGTCGCAAGAATCTTCTTTTCGGCGAAATAGATGTCCTTCAACGTGTCGTGGAAAAGTTCGTTCAGGCCCTTCGGTGAAGCCTTCTTAGTGGTTGCCATCCTGTGTTCTCCCATTCGCGCTCAAAGCGAGGCAGGATAGCAACTCGATCAGGGGCAACTGGTTCCGGAGGGCGTTCTCTGATTGCAGCGAGATTGCGGGACCGTTGTATTCAGGACAGCTTTCACGCTTATGGAAGCCGGTCAGATTTTCCAGGAAGGCAGTCATGACAGCTTGTTCGCCAGTCCCCAGCACGCCCGGGCCAAGCTGTTTCAGAGCCAGATACCAAACAGTAGATCAAGCGCAGTGCGCCTCACCAACAAGCCACCTGAGGTCCGTCCGCGCAATGTCGCTACACGGTTGACGAGCGGCTATCTATTATGGCCACTCTTCGGTCTACCAGGCGCCTCCAAAGATCCGGCCTGGTGGGGAATGGAACTTACTGCCTTCAGTGGGCTTTCGGATACGTCCCGTCGGAGAGCGATGTGGAGAAATTGATGCGGAACCTTATACTGCCCTTCGCGGCACTTTCCCTCGCTACGTGCCAATCGGCTCCTGAACCGCCGCAACCCGCCGCTATCGAACCTGCTATCATTCCCTCCCGACCCGCCTTGGATCCTACCGTTGTTCCGCCTGGCCCGGCAATCATGGATCAATCCGTGACAATCACTCCTCCTTCAAAGGGCGTTCCAACAAAGTACGCTTCTTTTTCGGGCAATTGGGCCGGACGATTGGAAGGCACATATGAAGGTAAACTGGCTGTTCAATCTGTTTCCTCGAACGGAAAGGTGACCGTAACTTACGCGTGGGGAATTCTGGGCGATAACAACCCGGGAGAGGCCGCAGGCGAAGGAAAAATTGTAGGGACTACGTTGAAGCTGGGGCGCCTCCCGAATGGCGCGGACGTCAGTTTTAAGATGATGCCCGACGGAACGCTGGCCGGAACCCATGCGCTCGCCGGCCAGACCTATACGGGCATGTTCATCAGGCAATGATCAAAGAAGATACGGTCGCGCTCCCGCGGTTTTCATCCGAGCGAGATCAGGTCATTGGAGACGATCGTGTTAAAGGCCGAACAATTCGTCGCCGGACCGGCTCTCAATCTTCTCGCATCGGGCGTCACACTGTTCTGGTTCCTGGCCTATGTGGCCGCCGGTCAGCCGCCGACCCTCAGGGGCTTTGACCAGGTTCCAATCCCCTACCTGTCGGACATTCCGGTCCTGAGGCCGGTGCTGTTTTCGGAGCGCCTGGTGACCTATACCAGCTCCATCCCGCCCTTACTGGTCTGGTTCTTCCTCTACCTGACCAAATACGGCCTCGAGGTGCGCTGCGTCGGCGAAAAGCCAGAGGCGCTCGACGTCAAGGGATTTCATGTCGGCCTCAGACAGTGCCTGGCGATCATGTTCGGCAGCATGATGTCCGGCTTCGGTGGTGCATTTCTGATGCTCGGCTATTCGGTTTCGAGGTTTAGCCTCGCGTCGCTGTAGTTGTGAATGACGGCCTGACCGGGCGCGAATACTCTGACGTCTCCTTTGGACCGGACCGGCGCGACACCTACACGGACATCTTCAGCGGAATTGCCGGTAACGGAAAGGCCAATCTTGTTTTGCAGAGCGGCGGCTCCGCAGTCTGATGGATGGCGTGCGGTCGGACTAACCAGTGCCCCCGGCCATGATGATCGTGCTCGCGATGAGACTGAAACCGAAACATGACCGCGACTGCATTGGGGCTCGTCTCCTTCGGGCAGGCATCCGCTCTGCGCCCACTGACTATCCTTCTTGTCAGATATACGGCCTGGTGCTCATGAACGACTTTAGACGATATGCAGGCAATGGATTGGAGGTGCTTGCAATTCGCGTAGCCCGCAGTGTGACGCTGGAGAGCCGCCAGTAGCTTTGCAAGAACCGCTGACAAGTCATTGCTCGCATTTCGACACTTTGTATCCAATGAGACTTGTTGCCATAAGACGAGCGGCCCGGAGAATAGCAGGCAGGGCTTCTATCAACACCCGAGAAACCATGTCTTTTAACGTGAGGGCTCGTGCCCCCGTTCCGCCGCATTGCCGCCGCACGTGGCAAGCCATAGGGATATCAGGCCTTCAAGGGAAGGTGGCTGCGCCCATGTGGCGGCAAGGCTGCTCGATTCGTAGATCAGGTTGAGAACGTCGCGACTCCGGGATGTTGCCAGGTGGAGCGACCGATCGATGCCGGTGACGACTGCGCGGCCCCCATGGCTGGCGCTGAGCCTCCGAACGGCAGGATCGACACTGCTATCCATGGCGATGTCTACGTTGGGCCGGGCCACAACAACAGCACAAAGTGGCAAAGCCGACCAGCATCGTGCGCCCGGCGCTTCGTCATCACCCTTCCGACGGCGAAGCTGTTGGCAAGTTCCGGCCTGTTGCGCAGGTGCTTTTGGCAAAGCCTGGCGCCGCAACAACCAACCACTGGAAGCAGATGGTTGCGGAAACGGCAGGGCAGATGCAGCGCGATTCCTTCGATAGGGACGCATCAACCGCGAGCTGCGTGTCCTCTAGCACATTGGTGACTGCTGCTCCGCATGGATATGTCCATGTCGACCGCCCTTCGGCGGAGCCACGCCGGGGGATTTTCCGGAAAGGCGATCGACCATGGAAGAGCAACTATATTGCAGGTTCGTCGGCTTAGCCGTGGCCAGCCGCAATCTGTGCCGGCAACTCGAACCCTGGACCGCTCGCAGAAGCCTGCTTCGAGCCGCCCAATCGGCGGCCTCATAGCTGGCCAAAACACTGCGTATCCCCCGCAGTTCAGAGCCCAAGGGTCTGACCCGTTTCCATCTGAAGGAAGACTGCTGACGAATTCCGGGACACTGAGTCTTCGAACGCGTCGACGGCAGAACCGTGGGTGACATTGACCAGCACGGCCGCTGCGGCTTCAACCTCATCGGCTGCTGCGTCAACCTTATCGAAACGCATCAGCATTCGATCATGGAGCACAACCGCGTCGCGTGGTAAAGCACGCTGCGCTTGTGGTAGTCCGAGTCCAGCGGCTCAAACAGTATTGTCATGACGACAACTCCTCGCCGTTTTTACATCGGGGTTGATTTGGATGAGGCCCAGGATAGATATTGGTCTGGCGCTCCCGGGCCTCCATAACGCGCTGCTGAGCTGCCCGAAGCCTGCAGCACAGGGCGATATTGACCGCGACGCCATTTTCCCGGCCCGTTTCTTCCTTGGCGCGCGACAGCGATTTCTCGGCTCGTTTGACGCGCAACCTTGCACGTCCAAGTTCGAAATCAAGACTTCCAGCCATTGTTCCGCTTCCTATGCGGTTGCGGTCCCTTTGACTGATAAATTGCGGCTGTTCTGTTTGGTTCAGGCCAAAAAAGTAATCGTGGCCCGGCTCCCAGATCTTAGCAGGAGCCAGGCCGAATGAATGTCCTAGTCGTCGTTGTCCTCGATGGTCACGTGGCGTCGGTGAAGACGGCGTTCGATCGAGCCCGTGGTGACCACGACGTGATCGCGGCGATGGTGCTTGCGGTGCCAATGGCGCTTGCCGTTATCGTAAAAAGCTTCCGTGCCGTGACGGCGATGGTGAAGGCGAGCTCCATCCTCGTTAATGACAGCCACGCGGTTGTTATCCCAATGATGACGGTGATGAGGCCTGTTGGTCGTGATGACGATCGAATCCGCCGAAGCCACGGCTGGCGCGGCCAGGCAAAGGGCCAGCGCGCCCAGAATCAGGGTGGTTCTCATTTTCAACTCTCCAAGGAATTAAGATGCCCTTCGCCGAGTAAACATCGTTTGCCCGCTTTGGTTCCTGTCGAGAACGACAGCACACACATTCACCGGTCTTTAGGGCGCTGCAAGACGCTGGAGGTAGAGCTCGAGGCGTATGTCGCCGTGGCAGGCCCCGCGATTACCACGCTGGTATGCCAGGCAGGGTTGCCGGCGGGCAACAACCCGCCAATAGCGGAACCTGTGCGGGGCCGTCAGATCGGCATTGGCAGGGTCGATGGCAATGCCTTCTTCAACACCGCGAATATCGGACTCAGCACTGAGCTGGCGAAGCGTTTCGGCAGGCTCGGCTATGCGTGGGCGGCGGTGAAAGTGTTGACGCGGCCCATGCGGTTCCACGCAAAGAGTATTGAAAAAGGCGCGGCGACCGACCTCGAAACCTACCAGATTGCGGTGGAAAACGGTTGTCACTACGGCGGCGGCAATGTGGTGGAAGAGACGGCCGACATCGATGACGGACGTCTCGACCTTTATAGCGTGGAAATGACGAACCTCTGGAAGCTGGCGCTGATGCTCCGCGCCTTCCATTCTGGAACGCATGGCGCCTGGCGAGAGGTGGGCACGGCTACGTGCGTCGAGTTCGACATCGAGACGGAGAAGCCGACGCCAGTCACCACCGATGGTAATATCGTCACCTCGACACCAGCCCATTTCAAGGTCCACCTAAAGGCGATCTCAGTCTTCGCGCCTCCGCCCGTGGGCATTGTTGGGCGATTATCCTGGCGTCAAGGCTGCGCAATACCGTGTCGCCGGCCGCGAGGCATGCATCATTGTGTTCTCGACGACGCTGACCTCCTCTCTGCAAGCAATTTGGCCCCACAAACCCCGAGAGGTCATCAAAGCTACACAACGGACCGTTCGATATTTATACGAGAAGCGACGGGCCAAATTCATGATTCTTTTGGTCTGTCGCGCTCGAGATGCGACTTGGGGCCGCGGCCGCTTGGCACGACCGGCCTGACACGAGCCCTTGGCTTGGAGCTTTGTGTCATGAGCTAGAATGCAAACGGTTGCTGGATGCGGTCGTTAAAACGCGGCCTTGGCAAAGTTGCAGAAAGCGGCCCTTAGGCTTTCCCGAAGCCTGGTTCAAATGAACTGATATGTGAAGCAGGGCCGAAGGATTGTTGGCTCTCCGCCGTTCGAATATTAGCAACCTCTTGACGACCGCCGGCCGCGCTCCAGAATCTCTCACATGGCGCGGAAACAGAGTGGCATCGACTTTGGTCACGAGGTGACGACAGGCGGCGTCACTCATCTGGCACTGCTCGACGACCGTCGGGCCAGCGACGCGCCGAAGAAGGCAAAGGCGGCGGACAAGTTGAACCGCATCGGATACGCCACGCCGGTCGACTATGAAGCTGGCAAGACCACGGTCGGCGGTTTGGTCACAGTCGAAGCGGGCTCCCGTCAGGGGATGGAAACGCGCCGCGCCGGTGCTCCGCGATGAGAAAATCCGGGACTGACAATCTCGTCCCGGCCATGAAGAGCCCCAGCGATGCGCCGTCGACGAAGGGCGCAGAGCAGTTCGAGATTTTCCCCGACTACGGCCCGACGATCAACAAACGCCACATGATAGCGGCAGCGGTCGTCACAATCCCGCTCCTGTTCGGTGTCACTGGCCTTGCTATTCGTCATGCCGCCGTTGCTTCAACGTTGGCAGAACCAGGCTTTGAGTCTTACGCTCGTGCGCTCTGCCGATGGGATTGCCACTGGTATGTGGATATTTCCGAACGCGGCTACGAACGCTTTCCCATCCCGAACCAAAGCAACGTCGGACGATGGGGCTTCTTCCCGTTCTACCCGATGCTGGTCGCGGTGATCCGGGCAATTTTCCCTTTCCCCACGATAGTGGTCGCAACGATCGCTTCGCTTGCATGCAGCTACGCCGCATGTCTGGTGGCATGGCCGCTGCTGAAGAAGAACATGCGGGCCTATGTGCTGTACTGCGCTTTTTTGCTTAGTGGGCCGTTCTCCTTCCACTTCACCACTTTCCTTTCCGAACCTCTTTTCGTGCTCCTGACCTCGACCGTTTTCCTGGCACTCAAACGCTCCAGCTATCCCGCCGCTGGCATCTCGTCAGCCCTCCTCTCGGCAACGAGGCTCGTTGGGGTCCTTGTCGTCTTTGCGACCGTCATTGAAATGTTCCAACAGCATCGGGAAAGGGGCGGCTCACCACTCTCCTTTCCTCGTTGGGTGCTTGGTCGGCCGGATCTGCTCGTCGTTATCTTGATCTCGCCCGCCGGCTTGTTCGCTTACATCCTGTTTTTGTATGTCACTGTCGGCGACGGCTTTGCGTTCCTACACGTCCAACGCGCCTTTGGACGAGTGGCTGGGAACCCGATCCTGTTTCTGTGGGACGGACTCTCAGTGTTTCCCAAGACTGGATGGCTGCCCACGGCGCCCCAATGGAGTGCGCTCGCGGCAATCGCCGGGCTGGCGCTATCGGTCGTGCTGATTGCTCGCAAGCAATATGGCGCTGGTATCTTCTGCGCGATCAGCATTGTCGTGCCATTGATCACGAATCTGGCCTCCATGGTCAGATACGTCATTGGGCTTGCGCCTCTGATACTGTTGATGGCGGTCTTGCTGTCGGCGTCGAAACTGACCTGGATAGCCGCTTTGTTTCTCTTCCTGGTCGCCTGCTATTTCATGACTGTGGCATGGATTGGAGGCTACCTTGCTTTGGTCTGACGTCCGCAACGCCTACGGACGCGCGATCTCGCTTGGGGGTTACGCGCTCGCCGCGGCTTTGGCCGTGTCCGAAATCCTCATCCTTGCGCTGGCTCTCCATCCGAATATCGATCCCGACTATCGTGCCTATTACATCGACCGCACGACAACCTGCCTCAACCGCGATACCGTTGGCAGCTACTCACTCGGTCAGACAGTGTCCTTCCGGTCCGACGGCGCCAAACAAGCTGCCAGCATGAAAGTTTGTGGCTGGTCGGGGCCAGCAGCCGACGGGACGCATTCACTGGGTGAAACCTCGCGGCTTCGCCTGCAGATACCGCCGCCTCGCGACGGCCTAAAGGCAACGCTACAAATGGCCGCTGTCATTCGTCCGCCACAGATGACGCAGAGGGTGATAATCTCAGTGCATGGCGCATCCTTGCATAAGGTCACGCTGTCGGGCAAGCAACCGACGACCGTCTCGTTCTTCATTCCGCACTCAGCTTTTTCGAACGCTAGAACGTTCGAAATGACCTTTGACTACCTCGACGGGATCCCACCCAGCAAGGCCGCCAGCAACATTTACAAACGCTCTATCAAATTGGTGTCGTTTCGACTGGACGCCATTTAAGCATTATCGCCGCTGGCGGGAGCGGTTGCCGTGCCGAGCGGGCGGCGATCTGCGAAAACCCACCGGTCAAGGACGAAGAAATTGATGGCGGGGACAAGCAAGCACGTAATCAGGACGGGAATGACGAGCGGCAAGCCCAGCTTCACCGTCATAAATGCCGGCGCGCCATAGGCAATGGCAAAGCCTGTTGCCGCCAGCAGGAGAAAACGTGGAACTTCGGTTCGATGCGACCGGCCCGACACGAACGTCAGGTATTTGTGCGCGAGATACGAAAACAAGGTGGCTGCGGCATATGCCCCAAGCGAAGCCTGGATGGGCGTGAAACCGAGCCGTTCCGATTTGGAAAAAGCGGCAGCCAAAGCGGCATACAGAATTGTGGCGGCGATGCCGACCAAGCCGAAGCGTGCCAGCTTGAGCGTGTCGTCGCCGGCAGACCGGTGCTCAGGCACGCGCACTAGACACATGCTGTGCTCCAAGTGGCAGGCGAGCGAGCATGCGCTCGACTTTTCGGGCAAACAGCCCGCCTGACGGCAGCAGCAGGAAGTGCTCGGACCGAATGTCGGTGAAGCCTGTCATTTGCAAGAGTGACGCTGTTTTGGCTGCGCTGAGCAGCACGGCATCTCGGTCGAAGGGACACCGGATCACAGCCAGACGCGTCAGCGGGTTATAGGGATTGTGCTCGATGATGCAGGCGACACCGCCCGGGCGAACGACGCGCCGCATCTCGCGTACGAACTCAAGCCAGGAAGCTGGCGGTACATGATGGACGACGCAGCTGGCGAAGGCCAGATCGAAGACGCCGTTGTCGTATGGCAGGGTCAGGCTGGAGCAGGCCTTGTACACGACGCCCGGATTTTCCTCCCTGGCACGCAGGATCGAGTCCAGCGAGATGTCGCAGCCGTCCAGGGACGCGAAGGCGCCTTTGAGATGTGGATGGAGAACGCCTACGCCGCAGCCGACATCAAGCGCCCGCACACCCGAGCCATCAGGGCCAAGCCCTCGTTCAACCACAAGGCGTCGGAGAAACTCGGCCTTGGCCTTAAGAAAGAAGTCGTGCTTAAGCCCTGAAAATCGGATCGATCCCTGGACAGTCTCGTCATAGCTGGATCTATAACTGTCGAAGAGTTCGGACATTGGCCGGCACTCCAATCCGGGATTTTCGAGGCGATCTTCGGTTCTTGACGCGAACGGAAGGCATCGCCCGGTCGAAGCCGGTGAGGCGATCGATCACGTAAAGCGGGCGCCGTTTCACTTCGGCGTGGATGCTTCCGACATACATTCCGACCACGCCGGTCATGAAAAGGTTGATGCCGCACAGGAGCGACACAATCATCACCGTCGAGGTCCAGCCGGCAACAATGCCGGCTTCAAAAGCCCAAGCATAAATTGCAAACGCACCAAAGGCGACGGCCAGCACAGAAATGGCCAAGCCACCCCAGAGGGCCAGGCGCAGCGGCCGTTCCGAGAAGCTGACGATGGCGTGAGCAGCAAGATGCACCATCTTCCAGAATGGATATTTGGTCTGGCCATGGGCTCGTGCGGGACGTTCGAACGGCACCGCCGCCTGCTTGTATCCCATCCAGCCAAACATGCCCCTGACGAAGCGATCCTGTTCGGGCATCTGTCTGAAAGTTCTCAGCGCTTTGGGGCCGACCAACCTAAAATCTCCAACGTCGCGCGGAATGTCTACAGTCGTCATCTTTTCCAGCAAGCGATAAAAGAGACTTGCCGTGAAGCGCTTGAACCAGGATTCGCCTTCGCGTTTAACGCGCCGGGCATAAACAATCTCGAACCCTTCCTTCCACTTCGCCACCAGGTCGAGGACCACCTCGGGTGGGTCTTGGAGGTCGGCATCCATGACGATGACAGCATCCCCCTGGGCGGCGTCCATACCGGCTGTTATTGCTATCTGGTGCCCAAAATTGCGGGAAAGCTCGATCAGCCGAAAACGAGGCTCGGCGGCAACCACGCACCGAAGGTATCTGACACTGCCATCGCGGCTTCCATCATCGACGAAAATAGCCTCGGTCTCACCGTCCAGCTGGTCGATTAACAACCTGATGCGCTCGACCAGACGAGGCAGCACTTGTTCTTCGTTGTATATCGGCAGAACCAGCGAGTAGCGCAGCGACACGTTCGCTCCGGTCCTGGTACCTTGGATTACAGTGGCCTCCATGCCGATGAAATGAAACGCCAGCCCCAAAGTTCCATAAGGCATTACTAATTTAAGTCGCTGTGCCGTAGATGTGATCCAGCTTTGCCGGGCAACGCCTGCGCCTAGGACAACGATCCCGCGGTCGCAGATCCCGTTGGCATTATGCCGAGCTGTTGGGAGAGTGCTGAGTTGCTAAGCCCTAACCGCGGCGCCAGATCAGAGACGGATGTTTCTCCCTCAGCAAGAATCATTAGCGCGAGAAGGCGCTTTTCATTAGCCGGCCGCGAGCAGATCGGCGGACGGGACATAAATGCTGGGCTTTTCAGATTCACGATGTTTCCCGCTGACCATCGCTCATGCGTCGAGCGGGGCCTTGCGCAGGCCGTCAAATGTAAAGACCCTCCGCCCCAGAACGGCAGCGGCGGGCGTCCTAAGGAGGACGTGCCAGGATCGTCGGGGCCCTGGCGCGCCAAAACTATTGGTGGTTGTTCCATCAGAAAGGGCTTCGCTGTCTGACGGCCAGCGTCGGCGGCTAAGCGCCTTAGCTCCTGGATTGCCCCTTCTTCAAAGCTTGGGAACCCTTAGCTTCGGCAGCAAGGCGTTGTTCTCGAAGTCGCAGTTTTTAAATAACGCGCCTCTCTCTCGGCCGCGTTAGCAATTTTTGCCTCACGGTCTGCGCGCTCCAATCGGTCTTTGTCGACGCTTCGCTGGGACACTTTGGCCTCCTGCCAGAAGACCGTTGAATTTGCTGTTCGCTAAATTGTTCCCGTCAATTCGGCGACTACCTTCCTGACGCTTGCGGGCACCAACAAAGCAAAAGCCCGACACCGGTATTGGCGGGCTCATGGAGAGGCAAGCAATTTGGAGGGTACTGGTCAACTAGCTTGCCCCATAGCGCTTCCGGCATCAAAGGGCCGGACCGCAACGCCGCATGTCGGCCGTGGAGACGAGTTTCTTCTCGTGGTGAAGCAGGCGGCGACAGCATCGACGTCCGGACGTGAAGGCACGGGCGCGTTGTCGTCAGTGTAGAGAGCTGATCGATATCGTAACGATTCCGCAGTTCGGCAAGCACCTCGGACCGTAGAACCGCGTACAGCGAGCCTAGCAAGCACTTCGAATTAGTGTTCATGTCCAGGGGGCGATACGGTCATCAGCACTCGCAGCGACGCCGGGTGAAAGCTTGGCGGGTGCGTCGGATCTGGACAACCACGCCGGTGAAGTTTGCCACTCATTGCGGATGGCTCGGCTCTGAGGTAGTTTACACATTCGGATGAGGAAGGTGCCTGCTGCCGCGACGGTTTTTCACTGCTTTTTGGGTTGCTGTCTTGGCGGATTGTGAGTTCTTCAACAGACCTTGATGCCGCAATCTGGGGAACTTGCGGCCGTCAGGATGTGGCGGTTGAGGCGGTTTGCCATGCTCCGACTTTGCGGATTGATCGCGGTCTTCGTCATAGCGACCCTGACGAGCTTCGCTGCGTCGGCCGACCGAAGGATTGCCCTGGTGATCGGTAATTCCGAGTACCGCGAAATTCCCGCTCTCAAGAATCCTGACAAGGATGCCGAGGACGTATCCAAGACGTTTCGGTTGGCTGGTTTCGAAGTGTTCGTCGCCAAGGATCTCACAAAGCTGCAGTTCGAGGAACAGTTCCGCAACTACCTCGCGGCGGCGGATGGCGCCGATCTGTCCGTCGTCTACTATTCAGGTCACGGCTTTCAGATTGGTGGCGAGAATTTCCTGATCCCCGTCGACGCCTCGCTGAAGAATGCGGCCGATATAGAAGTCCAGGCGGTCAAGCTGGACGATGTGCTGCAGCAATTGCGCGCGAAATCGAAGATCCAGGTGATCATCCTCGATGCATGTCGCAACAATCCGTTCCCGCGCAAGGATTATTGGCTGAGGGACCAGCTGATCAGGGCGGGCAACACCGGCCTTGCACAAGTCAGAAGTTCCTTGAACACGCTGATTGCCTTTGCCACCGAGCCAGGGGCGGTCGCCTATGATGGAGCGGGAGACCTCAGCCCGTTTTCATCCGCATTCTCTCGTCGCGCGCTGGCGCCGAACCAGGAGATACGCACGGTCATGGCCGCGGTCCGCCGCGATGTGGTCAAGGCCACCGACGGCAAGCAGGTTCCGTGGGAAAACTCCTCGCTCATCGACGAGGTTGTCCTGATGCGCCGTACCAGCCGGCCCTCATTGCCGCCAGTTCTGGAGAAGGTCGTGCCGTCGGGTGTCGGGCCTGTTGCCCTGGACCTGCCGGAACCGGTCGACGTCGATGGCGGCTCGATCACCGTCAGCATCGAAAGGCCGCTTGCGCTCGGACGCCTGCTGCTGGACGGCAAGGCTGTCGCAGTGGGCGAACAGATCCAGGGCAAGGACCTGCCGCGCCTGAAGCTGGATGTTCCCAAGGGGGCCGGTGCGACGGAAGAGGTGGACATGCTGGCCTACGCCACGCATGACAACTGGGGTGGCGAAGCCCAGGGCATCATGGTGTTTCGTGTCAAAAGCGGCCAGGGCGCCGAGGGCGAACAGATTGTGGCCTCGCTCGAGACCGAGCAGAAACAGCAAGTGCTGGAGCGAGGCATCCACATCACCGGCGCCGCCGAGGCGATCGGAAATCGGCAGATCAGCGTCCCGGTCGGCGTCGGCCCGGTTCCGCTGAAGCTGGACTTCCCGACCAAGGATCCCGCTGTTAGCCTGAAGCTCGCGTCCTATCCGGCAACCGGAACGCTGTCCCTGCCGGATCGTGCCCTGTCGCCGGAGTCGAGCCTGATGGCGGACGAGGTCGACCAGCTACGCTACGAACCCCAGATCGGTGCCGCCGAGCCGGTCGAGGTCGGCTTCGAAATCCGTGCGGACAGCAGTTCCTCCAAGCCCGCCACGATGAAGCTGTCACCAAGCGTCGATCCTTGCGACCAGGCTGCAGGCGAACCTCTCGATCTGCAAGGCGTTGTCCCCGGCCTGCTGCCGAATGAAATCGGCACCAGCGCTGTGGAGGCCTGCGAGGCTGCGGTGAAGGCTTATCCGGATGTGCCGCGATTCCGCTACGAACTCGGACGCGCGCTGCTGGCGGCCGGCAAGGTCAAGGAAGCGAAGACAGCCATCGAGGATGCCGCCAAAAACGGGCACGTGCGCGCCGTTTTCGAACTCGGCTACTTGTATGCGACCGGAACCGGCATGGCCATCGACCGCGCGCAGGCCAACGCGCTTTACGCGGCGGCGTCCGACAAGGGCGATCCCTACGGCATGACGTCGTGGGGCCGCGCCTTGTTCAATGGCTATGGCGTCAAGCCTGATACCGCCAAGGGCCTGGACCTCCTGCTCAAGGGGGCGGCGATGGGGCATACCTATGCCATGAACGACCTCGCCGCGATCTTCACGGAAGGCCGCAACGGCGTACCCGCCGATCCGGCCCGCGCCGTTGCCTTTTTGAAGGCAGGCGTCGAGCGGCAGGACATGTATTCGATGAACCTGCTCGGCCGTAATTACCTGGCCGGTGTGGGCATCGAGAAGGATCCCGGGCAGGCGCGAGGGCTGTTCCAGAAGGCTATGGATCTAGGCCAGCCCTACGCTCCGGCCAGCCTTGCGCGCATGTACCGGGATGGCGTTGGTGTCGAGCAAAACCTCGACGAAGCGCAAAGACTGTTCGAGCTGGCCACGGCACGCGGCGATCAGTCCGGCGCATATGATCGCGCGGCACTCGAAATGCAGAAGGGCGCCAATGCCGACCAGGCGATAGCGGTGCGCTATCTGGCCTTCGGGGTCGCGCTTGATCTTCGCAAGGAATTGCCGGGCGCCCAGACGACGCTGACGAAATTCGCAGTGAAGACGAAAACGGCGACTCTCAAGCAATTGCGCGGCGAACTCAAGTCGAAGATCCCGGCGAAGGGCTCGCTTGACGACCAACTGGTCAGCGCGGCCAGAGCGGTCTGGGAGCAAGCCAATCCGCGTCGGGACTTGTTTTGATCAATGAGGAGGCAATCGTGGGCAGGGCAGTGAAGCAGGCATTGATCGCCACAGTTTTATCCATGGCTCTGGCGGCAGTAACGGGCTGCATGTCCGTTGCTCCAAAGGCCGAACCGACGGTGACGACGACAAAGCACAGGCCGAAGCTCATTCGCACGACGACCACGCCAAAGATCACCAAACAGAAGAAGGTTGTCGCCAAGAAACTCGTCGAACCGACTGAGGAAGCCACCGTCCCCCGGCCGGTCGTTCCCGCCATGGGTGCAGGCGGGAGCAGCGGCGGCAGCGGCAGCGGCGGCAGCGGCAGCGACGGCGGTGGCAGCGGCGGCGGTGGCAGCGGCGGCGGTGGCGGTTGGGGAGGTTGACCAAGCATTGAGGGCTAGCGGTAGCTATGACCATGTTCTGATCATAGCAGCACTGACTTCCTCATTGTTTTCCCCAAAGCCCAATCCTCGGTCTTGAGAGCAGTATGCCAACAATGGGGCAGACACCAGTTCTTCGCCGGTTCTCCAGCATTCCCAGGATTTTCGGGAGTTGCTCGCCAACCAGTCGCAAGTGCTCTATGCTCCCGCCAGGTGTCGTGTCGATAAGGTGGTCCTGGGGCAGGGGCGTTCCATGTTCGAAGTCGTCGCATTCTGGTGGAAAACGAGGCTGAAAGGTCCCGTCACACGAGGTCTTGGCCTTGTCGTTGCGCTTTCCGGCTTGCTGCTGCTCGGATCGCAAGCCGCCAACGCCGCGCCGAACTGGACGCTTGATCCCACAGCTTCAGTCATCACCTACCAGTCGGTCAAGAAGAACACGATCGTCGAGACAAACAAGATCAGGAACATTACCGGCACGCTCAGCTCGGCGGGTGATGCCAAGGTCACCTTCGACCTCAATTCGGTCGATACCGGCGTCGACTTGCGCAATGTTCGCATGCGCTTCCTGTTTTTCGAGACCTTCAAGTACCCGACGGCCGAGCTGACGGCCAAAGTGGATCCCGCCGCATTCGCCGATCTCGCGACAAAGCGCAGGATCAAGTCGACGCTGCCTTTCCGTCTCAATCTGCACGGCGTTGACAAGGACCTCGAGGCCAGCATCGTCGTGACCATGATCAGCGACACCATGGTGTCCGTCGCTTCGGAGGCTCCGGTCGCTGTCCATGTCGAGGATTTCGGCCTGCTGCCGAACGTCGACAAACTCCAGCAGGCGGCCAATGTGACCAACATCGTGCCCACCGCGTCGGTGTCGTTCGACTTCGTCTTCACCGTCGACGGCAGCAAGCCGGCCGCCACCCAAACCGCCGCAGCGAGTCCGGCCGATGTCGGCCCGGTTGCCACCGACGCCGCAAAGGCGAACTTCAGCGATGAGGAATGCCTGAACAGGTTCGCGGTGCTCTCGCGCACCGGCGCCATCTACTTCCGGCCGGCCAGCGCGCGGCTCGATGCGAAGAGCCGGCCGTTGCTGACGGAGGTCGAAGGTGTCGTCGGCAAATGCCCAAGCCTAAAGGTCGAGGTTTCCGGCTATACCGATTCCGACGGCTCGCCGGAGGCGAACAAGCAATTGTCCGAACGGCGAGCCCAGGCGGTCGCCGATGCCATTGTTGCCGCGGGGATTCCGCGCACGCAGATTACGGCCACCGGGTACGGCGAGGAGCGGCCGGTTGCCGCCAACGATACGCCCAAGAACAAGGCGCTCAATCGGCGGATCGAGTTTTCCGCTACCAAGCTCTGAGGTTGCGGTGAGGTCCGATTTGAACGCCCGTTGCGTTGGCCTCTTTCGCGCCGGCGGCCTCGCGGCGCTCGCCTTGCTTTTCACTTTGACGGCTGCCAGCGCCGAGCGCCGCGTCGCACTGGTCCTCGGCAACGCCCAGTACCAACACGCAGCACCGCTCGCCAATTCGGTACGCGATGCTGAGGCCATTGCCGAGCGCTTGAAGAAGCTCGACTTCGATGTGGTTTCAGGCTTCGATCTCACCAAGCCGCAGACGCAGGCGACGATCGCCCAGTTCGCAAAACGGGTGCGCCGCGCCGATATCGCGCTGTTCTTCTACGCCGGCCACGGCTTGCAGGTCTCGGGCAAGAACTACCTGCTTCCGGTCGACGCCGCGCTGGAGGACGAGACCTCCCTCGACTTCGAGGCTGTGTCGGTTGATTTCGTTCTGCGCCAGATGTCGCGCGAGACCAGCATCAGGCTGGTGTTTCTCGACGCTTGCCGCGACAATCCCCTCGCCGAGGTGCTGGCCAAGACCGCGGGCGTCCACGGCGTAAGCAGCGGCCTTGCCGAAATCCCGATAGAGAAAGGTGGTGCCGGCACGCTCGTCGCTTTCGCCGCCAGTCCCCATCAGCTCGCCGATGACAGGTCAGGCGGGCATTCGCCTTTCACTTCGGCGCTCCTCAAGCGTATCGGCGAATCCAATGTCCCCATCACCGAGGCCATGAACAGGGTCGCCAGCGACGTCCTCAAGGCAACCGCCGGCAAGCAGCGTCCCTGGATCAACGTTTCGCTGAAAACGGATGTCGTTCTGCACAAGGTCGATCTCAATGCGCCGTTGATCGTGGGCGAGGCGAGTGCACCTCAGGCGGAGGGCGGTTCCGGCGCGGGCAACACTGGCGCTGCAAGCGCATCGGGCCAAGGTGACGATCAGCTTGCACTCGAAGTGCTGCGTCAGAAGATCCCCAGGCTGGCCTCGGACGACCCGATCTTTTTCGAGCATCCGATCGATTTCGGCGATCCGGCAATCGACGGCAAGAGCATCGCCCAGCTGATCAAGGGCAAGCCCCTGTTCAGCCCGGTGGAGGGATTGGACAAGTCGGTATGGGAGGACAAGCACTGCGACGGATGCCATGAATGGGACGAGGCGCGGCTGTGCGAGCAGGCGAAAAATTTCGCCGCCAACGATGCCTCCGTTTTGCGCCTGCAACATCCGCTTGGAACACGCTTCAAAGTGGCGCTTGCCAAATGGGCTCAAGGTGGCTGCAAGTAAGGCAGGACGATAATGGCATCCGCCTGGTTTCTGTCGGTAGGCTCTAACCCTTTGTTTTGACGCAATTCCGGACGGAAAACCGTCTCACACTTTTCCTGGAATTGGTCTAGTAGGCATCCCCCGATTGGCGCGGCGCCTCGATCTCGGCAATCTGGATGCCCATTTCGACAAAGGCGGAAAGAACGGCAAAGCGGTCCGCCAGTGCGACACGTGCCAGTCCGGCCAGAACACCAGCATTGACTGCATGGGCGGCAGGAAACGGCTGCAAGGCTGATGGTGGTTCTGCGCCGGCAGCAGATCCGCCAGCAACAGAACCATTGTCACGCCATCCCGCCGCCAGGGCAATCCAGGCGCCCGGCGTTGTCGGCGGCGTTGCCTCTGCCTGGCTCACTGCGGCGCGGTGGCGGGGGCTGTCCGGTTCACTGACCCAGTCGCGAACATGGGCGAGCAATTCGTGATCCGTCCCGTCGAGCAGCTCGCTCAGATGGCTCAGGCATTCATGCGCCCACCAGACCGCGGCCCGATCGGGGAGCAGGTAGGCACAGAACGTGATCGCCTCCTCGGGAACGCGGCCGACGAGCAGGCCGCGGCAAAACTCGATCGATGGCTGTTCGGTTGGAAGCGTTCTCATCTCCCGGGCAATACCGGTGCAAGCCATGAAGAGATCCCGTGCCGTCTTGAATCGAAGCCCGCTGGCCATGACCGCCACGCTTTCATCGAGAAGCTCTAACCACTCAAGCCCCAGGCGCGGCGCGGGTCAAGTCTCTACCGGTAACGCTGCAAAAACTGCCGGCACCGCCGTATCCCCGGCGTTTATCGACAGACAATTGCCCCGGAGTTTGGTATGATCATGCCATCGAAATCGGATGCTCAACAGGAGTAACCGCTATGCAGTGGGGCAGTTCAGCCTTTGTGTTGGCGGTCGTGTTTTTCTCGACCCACGCTTTCGCCGACCCCGTTCAGAAATCAGAAGACATCGTGAAGTTTTTTGCCGGAGCCGCCGACCTCGGCAAATCACGAGGAATTTGTGTCGGCACCGAGGAGGAGTGCAAAAGCAAGAGCAAGGCGAAGGACGCGCCGGGAGAAAAATCCAGTCTCGATATGCTGATCAATTTCGGCTTGGATTCGGCTGAGCTCGACACCACCGCGCGCGCTGAACTCGGCGAGTTCGCCAAGGCGCTGAAGGACAGCCGGCTGAGCACGTTCAGCTTTGTCGTCGAGGGTTACACCGACGCCACCGGCACGGTGCACTACAACGAAGGCCTGTCGCAACGACGGGCAAGATCGGTGGCCGCCTTTCTAACGGCCAATGGTGTCGAGGCCGCCCGCATCAACCCGATCGGCATGGGCGAAAAGAATCCACGCAGCCCCGACCCGTACGATCCGGCTAACCGCCGCGTGGAAATGCGGATAAAGACGCAATAGCGACCGGATTGGGTCCAACAGGCTAGGAACGCCGGCGGTCAGTTCTTGAGCACGCCGCCCACCGCTACACCGGTGCCGAAGATCAGCGCCTTGGTGAGGAAGTCGTTGTTGTCGCGGGGTGGCGGAAGATCATCATCCTGCCGCACCACAGTCTCGCGGTTGCGCCGCTTCTGAACGACCTGCTTCTGTTTGCGGGGTTTCTGTGCCACCGGTCTCTGCGTGCGGACCTTCTGTACCACCTGCTTTTTCGGCTGCGTCGCACGGGCCTCGATCGGCAGCATATCTGGCGCGCACGGTTTCCATCATCGGATCGTCTGGATCACGAGGAATGCAAGTTGCTGGCGTGTCAGATAGGTGGTCTGCGGCAGGCCGTTCTCCGCTTGCCAGATGCCGATCGCCTGACGGGTCTGTGGGCCAATGTTTCCGTCGACGCGGCCAAACTCGTTGCCCAACGCTTCGATGCGCAATTGCAGGTCGATGCGACCCTGGCGGTCAAGGCCAATAGCACTTTCGTCAAGTCGGTGCCCGATGTCTGCTTCACCTCGTCCGGGACGCCGACCGAGGTGCGCACCGCCGAGCCGGAACTGGCGTTCGCCTGGTCCGTATCGAGTGCCGCGACCTGCCGATTCTGGGCTTTTGGGTCATTCAATTCGTCGATGTTCAGCCGCGCCACCGTGGCGAAAGCGGCCGTTTGGAAACTGCTCGAGATAAGCCTCGTAAAACGGCACCGAGTTGCGCTTGGAGGCTTCATCCCAGAGCCGCTGCTCGACTTCCCAGGGCGGAGGATCGCTGGCGACAGGAGCAGGAGCGAATGTCGCTGCGGCGTTCGATGCGTCGGCCACTGGTTTACGGCAGGCGCCGCCGCCGCGATGGGTTTTCCAATGAACACCTCGCGCCCCAGGACGCGTTGTGCCATGGCCGCTGGCGACCTTGAGTGGTCTCGCTCACTTCCCCGCGCACCCGCGTCAGCGCGCTCTGGATCTCGACGCCGGGTCCGGTCAGGTGCCTGGCGAGTGCGGTGGAGTAGGGGCTGTTGATGCCGTTGCCGTCAAAAGCGATGGCGCCCGGATCGGCGGCATACGCAATCAGAATGCCACCCGTTCCGACGCCCTCTGATTTTGCTTCGATAGGCGCCAGGCCGGATCCCAAAGAGCGCGACTTCGGTAACGATGCGGCCAGCGTCCTGGCGAGTGGATTGTCGCGACAGGCATCGAGGATGATGACACCAACCGCCGGGTCGGATGGCAACGCCGCCATGAACTCGTCGATCTGAACGGTGCGTGTCTTGAGATAGGCGGGCGACGTCAAATCGGCGTCGACTGGAATAAGGAAATTCTTGCCGTCGACCTGCATGCCATGACCGGCATAGAAAATGACCGCGAGGTCGGCGTCGTAGGATTGTTCGGTGAACCGGCTGATGAGGCTGTGCATGCCGGGATTGTCCTGGTCGACCCCTTCGATGACCTCGAAGCCGGCATTGCGCAGCGTCGATGCGATTAGGTGGGCATCGTTGGCGGGGTTGGGCAAGGTAACCGCATGGACATATTTGCTGTTGCCGATCACCAGTGCGACGCGTTTGGCCTCAGGCACGGCAGCCTCGGCGCCGAAGGCGGTAAGGAAAAATAGGAAAATCCCGCTCAGAAAGATTGCGAACGCTTTCATAGACCAGCCCTCCGCCCGTCTGGGCGCACTGTTGATGTCTGCGTATGCTAAATTTCATCAGCGACAGAGTCGCTGCGCCAAAAAGATGGCTCTTGGGCATATGTGATCTTAACCACAATTTTGGTTCACAACGGCCCGAAAAAAGTTAGCTATAGTAACACCTGGCAGCAGGAACACCATTAGTCCGAGCGACTGACGCCATGGCGGGCAGGTTCAAAGCGTATTCTGAATCGAGCTTATGAGGGCGATGACGGCCTGCTTGTATTTCTCGAACTCCGGCGATGTCTCGCGAATCTCCGTCGTCGTCGGCGGCGGGCTGGTGTCAGTGGCCACACGGCTCAGCTTCTGGCCCATTTTCCGTTCGGCCCAGTCCACCACATAGCTGGCTGACTTGCCGATGAGAAACGGGTTGGCCTGGATGACGGCCGACCCCAGAACGGCGCTCAGTTGCGCCGAACCTGGCGCAGCCAGCACCTGATGCGCGCCTTCCATGCCCAGGAAGTGACAGAGATAGAGCCGGCCGGCCGTGATCTGGTGACCGCGCGCCCGCAGATAGGCCTCGCCTTCGCGTGCCAGATTGCGCACCATCTCACGCGAGATGGTAGCGTCGTAGCGCAGGGCCAAGAGGTCGGCGGTCGATAGAGTGCGCGCGAGTTCCGGGCGATAGGTATTCATCATCCGGATCCAGGTCTTCGTTATGAACTGGCCGGCGCCGGTCGCTGAGGAATTCGGGTTCTTGGCGCGGGCGCTACCGCCACTTTCGACATGAACGATCCGATCGGTCAGCGTTTCGACGGCGACATCGCCAGATTTGCCAGAACTGCCAGTATCATAGGTGGCGACCGCGGCGGTCACCGTGCCCAGCGGATTGATCACCTCGCCATTCTGATAGAGTTCGAAATGCAGATGCGGCCCGGTCGAGAGGCCGGTGGTGCCGATATAGCCGATGATGTCGCCGGCCTTCACCTTTGTGCCGACACCGCTTGCGATCGCGAATTTCTGCATATGCGCGTAGCGCGTCTCGCGTCCGTTGGGATGCGCAATCTTCACCAAATTGCCGTAACCGCCGCCATCGCCCTGGAAGGTGATCTCGCCGTCGAAGGCCGCCATGATCGGCGTGCCGACAGGGGCTGCCCAGTCGACGCCCTTGTGGATGCGAACCACACCGAGAATTGGATGCTTGCGTGGGCCGAAGGTGGAGGTCATGACCCCGTTGACGGGCGTCACCATGCCGTTGGTGACTGTCAGGGAGCGGACCTGATCGTCACCGCTCACGCAGGCAAACTGGCCGTCGCTCTGCTGGAAGACGAAACAATCGAGACTTTTTTCGGTGCCCTGGACGCCGACATACAGCACCCGCCCGGCACCCTCGTCCTTGCCGCGCGGGGTTTGGGAATAGATCAGCACGAGACGCTGGTCTTCGCTGGCAAAGGCGTCCAGATCCTGCCCTCTTGACAGATACATGATCGCTTCGCCGATCACGCCGGTCGGGACATTGTTGCGGGCCGCCGTCGAGTAGATCGCGTCGAGCAGGCGGTACTGCCTTTTGTGCGTGCCTTCCTCTTGTGCACCGGAGTAGTTGAAAAGATCTTCGCGGACCCAGGGATCGACACCTGAAACGAACGCGCCGGCAGAATTGCGCGTGAGCGTGCCGACAAAGACGTTCTTGGCGTAGATCGAAACCTGCATGAGCGACATCGTCGTCGTCTCGCGGTTCGGCCGAAAACCGCGCATGGCGACGACATAACCCGGCTCCAGGCCCTCCCGGTTGAAGAGCGCCTTCAGCGCTTCACCCGCCAGCTTGGCATCGTCGGCGGAAAAATGGGCATCGAGCACAACGCTGTCCAAGCTCCGGTCGTTGAGAATCTTCACGAACGTGTCTTCGGTCGCCTCAAACCGCTGATATTCATTGGTGACGACCGCGACGCTCGTGTTGTTTTCGATCTGGGTCTTCTGGAATGCGGGCAGTGCTGCGTCGCCCGCGTCGATCGTCTCGCCCCAGCCGGCTTCCGGATCGTCGGCATCTGCCTGCGGGCCTGCGGCCGCGTCCTGGGTGGTGGGCGGCGGCTGAAGATCGTTCTGCAGATCGCCGGATGGTGCTGCAGCCGTCTTTCGTTGCGCCTGGAAGAAGGCGAAATCCTCCTGCGTCGACGGTATCGTCGTCATGAACTTTTCGCTGGCGCTCAGCATGACGTCCGACAGGATTTCGATCTGCGGCGAAACGCCCGCCTGATCGAGTTCTGCCGGGCGCGGGACCGCTTTGCCTTTCGTCGCGGCGGCATCGGGCGCAAGCGTGATCCACATCGGGTCCCCGGCCAGGTCGATAATGGCCGGCACATAGACGGATGCATCGGCCGGCACATCGTCCGCGCCTTCGACCGCATGCAGTTCCTCGTCTTCGTCACCGAACGACCAATAGTCCGCGGTGAGGTAGAAACCGGCGGCGATGGACAGCAGGGCGATGACAGCGAAACCGGCAATCAGCCTGCGCCAAAGCGTGCGCCTGCGCAGCGCGGCGCGCGCCTGCTTTTTTTCTCTGAAACTGGTGTCGATACTGTGCGTCACGGATTGCTTCCGGTCAGGAAGAAGGTCCACCGCACCTGTTCAAGCGTATCGACTTCGAGAAAGTGCGCCGCAATATGGCCGCGCTGCCAGCATTCGTCGATGCCGCGGATCGAAAAACGCCGCCGCTCGATGCACATCTCGGTCGACCCGGTCAGGATCGCATGGCCAAAGACGTCTGTCGCGTAGACGTAGATGTAGCGGTTTGTCATTTCCTCGCGGATGACGTTCACGCATTGATTTGCACCGATAGTCCACCAGCCGTCGGTCTGGTCCGCATTGTCGACCTTCTGGCCGACGGCGAGATTGACGACGTCGAGTGTCTGGTTGCAGACCGTGAATTCGGCGTGTGCTTCGCTGGACGCCAGCACGGCCAGCAATGCCGCTCCCGCCATGACGGCAAGTTTCATCCGGCCTGTCAGGGCGAGCAGGGCTCGAGCTGGATCGCGCTGCCTTACGGGCAGGTCGGCAGACGAGTGAGGCAAACACGCGCGGCGGAGTTCCATCGGGCGCCCATGCTATCCGCCGAGCCGAAAGTACTTGGCAGTGGCTGAAAATTGCGATCCGTCGGTTTCGATCTCTTCGAGAATTTTGGGCAGCAGCACCGAGGCCGGCGTCGGCATGGAGAACGCAGCCGCCTGAATATCCTGAGGACCCGTGATCACCATTATGATCTGCGGCACTGCTTTTCCGGCGGCCTTGTCGGCGGCGCCGAGACCGATCGGGATGCTGAAGGTAGCCTTGTCCGATTGTACGACGATACGGTCATCGAGATTGAACACCATGCCCTTGTGATCGATGAGCAGCACGCTGGAAATGAGGCCGCCGCGCGTCACCAGCGTGCCGCCGATCGGCGTTCCGTTCGGCACCGATGTCCGGTCGAGAACAAGCTGCGGCTTGTCGGCCGCGGCCTGCCCCAGAAAGCGCAGAAAGTTGGTGACTTCGCATTGGCTCGGCTCAATGAGGCGGACGCTGATGTCCGGCTCGACATGGAATTTTGCCTGGAAATCGCCCAGCATCCGTTCGAATGGCTGGACCGCCGTTCCAAAACCTTCGATCGCGGCGGCCTTGTCGGTTGACGACGTTATGTTGGCATAGAAACAGTCGCCGCCGCCGAAGTCGCGAACCCAGGAGACTCGTTGCGCGATGTCGTCGACGACCGGGGGTATCGCCGGTTTGGGCACGTTGAAGGCGATGACGGCCTGGTCCGGCTGTTTGGCCGGTGGTGACGAGGCGTTTTGGCCCTCGGCGTTCGCGGCATCCGCCTGCCTCGCAGAGGGCGTTGGTACGGTCGCCTCGGGCACCGCCGGCTGGTTGATCTGCGGCTCGGGCTTTGGGGCCTCCACACTCTTCGGCTGGGTCGGCGGTGGCGTTGAGACCTTCTCGGCTGGCGGGGTTGGAGCTGTCGTCTCAGGTGCCGGAGCCGACGTTTGATTGTTGCTGGCCATCGTATCCGGCTGGGTTGCCGGCGCTGTCTTTTCCGAAGGCTGCGCGTCCGTTGCAGAAGGCTTCAAGGGGGCCTGGGTTTGCGGGGGAGCAATGGGCTTCGCTGCCTCGGGCGCTTGCACCGGCTTTGCATCTGCCTGACTTTCAGCCGGCGGCGCGCTCGCCTCTGTTTGCGGTTGCGCTTCCATTGCCGGCGGCTTTGGGGGTTCCTCGGCTGGCGAGGGGGCTTCGGCGGGCTGATTTTCGGCCGGCGCTACGTTGGCTTCCGGCTGCGCTGGCGGAACCGGCTGAGCCGGCTCCGGGGCGTTCGCGACTTTGTCCGCCGGGATCGGCTTTGACGTTTCCGCTGCAGGCTTTGGTGGTTCGGGTGAAAGCGATGTCTTGCCGGCAGACTGAGTCGCCGGCGTCATGACGCCGCTTAGATAAAGGCCCGCGCCTGAGGCGACAGCCAACGCCGCCAAGGCAGCGATCGCGATGGCTCGGGTGTTCGTGGATTTTCCAGGTAGATCCGCCGCGACGCGCGCACGCGGCGGCCGGGCGACCGGCGAAGGCCGCGGTTCGGACAAATGCGCGGGCCGGACATGCGGGACGAAGCGTTGCTCGCCTGGGCCCGTTGCCACAGGCGCGCTCTGTCCGGCGACATTGGATCGCTGGGGCTGTGCCCGGGGATCAGGAACAAGGGTATGTCCCGCCGCTGGCAAAGCCGGCCGGTCGCGAGGTGTCCTGGATGGCGGCGGCGTTGTTGCTTCGTCTTCGCCGCGCGTCATCCTGGCGATATCAGCCATGCTGACCGGCCGGTCTTGCGGGTCCGGCTGTAGCATGGCGTCGACAATGGCGCGAAAATCGTCGTCGATGTCTGAGAGATCAGGAACGGCGCGGCGCTTTTCGATGATCTCGTACTGCGATCCGCTCATGTCGATCGGCTTGCCGCGCAGAGCGGCAGCCAGCACCAGCCCAAGGCTGTAGATGTCGGACTGCTCGCTGACGTCGCCGCTGAACAGCCCGAGCTGTTCGGGTGAAACGTAGTTGTATTTTCCCGCGAACTTTCCGCCGATCAGCGTCTCCCCACCCACCGTCGCCGATCGCGCGATGCCGAAATCGATGATCTTTGCGCGGTCGACCCGGCCCCCCGGCAGGATGATGTTGTCCGGCGAGAGGTCACGATGGATTGCTCCCGCTTGATGCACAGCGCTCAATCCGGATGCGAGGCGATGACAGAGCTTGCGAACCTCTTCCGCCGGCATAGGACCACGTCGCATGATGTCGTACAGCGACTCGCCGTCCACGAATTCCATGGCAAGGTAGGGGCGGCCGATCCCGGGGTCGATGGTGAAGACGTGGTATCGCACGACCGCATCATGCGACAAATGGTTGAGGATCGAGGCCTCCTTGCGGAACAAGGACAAGATCGTCTGGTCACGGGCAAACTCGGGCAGGACGATCTTGATCGCGACGTGGTCTCCGGTCTGGATGTTGTGGCCACGGTAGACCTCGCCCATGCCACCGAACGCGATCCGCTCGTCAAGTTCATAGATGCCGCTGAGCTGCGTGCCTACGGCGGTATTGGCCACCTGCGGCGGTATTCGCGTCTTGTCGTCGGCGCTCATCGGCCTCGGCCCTCCGCTCCGGACAAATCAGGGCGAAGCGGTTGTTCGTCGCGTCCTTTCTTGATCTTCACCAGCACGATGGTGACATTGTCCGTTCCGCCCCGCGTCAGCACGGTTTCCAACAGATTTTCACACGCCGCCCGAGGTGTTGCCGATACGACGGCGGCCTCTATCTCCGCGTCGGTGACATGCGCCGTCAGCCCGTCGGTGCTCAACACAAAAATGTCCCCCGGCATCAGTTCGCCATGTTGGAAATCGATGACGAATTCGTCGCTGACACCGACCGCATGGGTGATGACATTGCGGCGTGGCCAGGTGAGCGCCTCGGCCGCACTGATCATGCCTCGATCGAGGAGTTCCTGCACTTCGGTGTGGTCTTTCGAAATCTGCGAGATCGAAGCGTTGCGGATCAGATAGATCCGGCTGTCGCCGGCCCACAGGCAGGCAAACCGCCCGTCCATCGCCAACAGGGCGGCGACCGTGGAACCGATGGTTATGCCGCGAGATTCCGATATGCCGCGGATCTCGGCATTGGCTCGGCTCAGCCTGTCCTCGAAGCGCGCCCGCAGATCCGGCGCGGAGCTTGCGATGCCGATCGTGGCCAGATGGTCGACAATGCTGGCCGAAGCGACCTCTCCGGCCTCATGCCCGCCCATTCCGTCGGCCACCACCCAAAGGCCAGTTCGTGGCTCGAGCAGATAGCTGTCCTCATTGTGCTCGCGCACACAGCCTTTGTGGCTCACGCCGAAACTCTCAAAGGGAAGGGCGACATCGCTCAACTTGCCACCAAGCGCTTCTCAGGCGTCCTCTGCGGTGCTCTCCGGGGCACTCGCTCGCGCCACTTTGCCACAGGCTCGAGCATTAGAGTATCGAAATTAAGGTCTGGACGCCCGAGGCCATGCTGGCTGTCAACGCATTGAGCGGCGCGAACTCCATCTCAAAACGCCTTTGGACAGCTGAATCCGGAAAGTGCCGGAAGCAGGAAGGGGTTGGGGCCGGAGCCCGTCTGGATCGTATAGGCGACGTCGCGCCCGCCGATCACGAAGCGCGCTTCGACGTTGCTGTCGGTGCCAGTGATGGTCGCCTTGTCCATGAGCCGCTTCAGCGCCCATGGCCCTTCGAACTTGATGCTGGATTCGCGCCCTGGCATCTCCGGCGTCAGGCTCAGACTGGCGGATCCGGCAGCCGCTCCGCTCGGCCACGTCACGGTGCTCGGCGCGTTGCCCGCCTGGTTGTTCTGGACTGTTTGGCCATCGATATCGAGCACCGCCGCGTCGGCATCGCCATGCAGTGAGAATGGCGTGAAGGTGATGCTGACCGAAGGCGCCGAACCACCCTGGGGAAAGAAGGCGATACGGATTTCGGCCGCCAGCTGGAAGGTTTTCAGCGTCGATTTCGACAGGTCGCGGCCGAAGCGCGCATCCTGTTTCCAGCTCCAGTCCTTACCGCTCATGTCGATGAGCGATGCGAGATTTTGCGCGAAGAACCGGTCCATCAGCCCGCCAGGAGCGAACAGTTTCGCGAAATCCGCCATCGCCATGTCCTGGGCGCCAGTGCCGGAGAACGGATAACGGCCGTTGACGGCCGCCTCGCACGGAGCGGTGACCGTCTGGTCAAGCACCTGGTTCAGATTGGCTAGCGAGGTCTCCGTGACGTTGCCTTCGAACTCGTCCGCCGTCGCATTGACCATTCTGGCGAGTGGTTTGGGCAGTCGCGAGGAATTGGCACGAAGGGTGGCGATCTGCAGCTGCAGATTGGCGTTGACGCGCTCCGTCTGCGAAGGCACGTCGGTCGCCAGTTGCAAGCTCTGGTAGATGTCGCGGAAATTCTGGGTCAAGGCATCGATCGGGCGGCGTCCGGCAGGGCCGCCCACCAAGGCCTGGAACGACCTGAACTGCGCTTCTATGTTGGCCCCGGGGCTCTGGTTTTGCGCTGCTGCCGATCCCGTGCCGGCACGGCTTTGCGATTTTCCGGTCGCGATTTGTATGCCGATGCGAGCCAGACCCTTGGCCATCTTTGCTGCGTCCGGAGACTGGCCCTGAACTGTGCCTCCTTCAACCCCGGTGCCTGTGTCCTTGGCCGAAGCAGCGTCGCCCGTCAGCGCCGTTTCATCGGCGACGGCCGTAAACAGCTGTTCGATCGGCGAAGTTGGCGAGGCGACGGCGGAAAGCACGATATAGTGCGGCCTGTCCTTCAGCATCGCTTTGAATTTCAGCCCGTCGAGAACGCTGTTCCACGCTAGTGCGAACTCCTTGCCGTAACGATCGAGAAGTTCGGGGCCGAGCTTGAGCAACGCCTGATCGATGCCGCCTTGCTCACCGCCGCCGCCAAGCACCCATTGGTCGTCGACGAGCATCTGCGCAATATGTGAGAGCTGTCCGAGATAAAAATGGTTGAAGCCGTTCCAGCTATAGAGGCCTGGAACGCGCAGGCCCGACAGATCGCCGCCATCGACACGCTCGAACAGCAGCTGCGCTTCCGGGCCGCCTTTGACGGAAACGGAAAAATCATCCAGCGCTGCCGAATAAACCGCGGACTTGATCAATGCGGAGGCGCGGTCGGTAAGGCTCATGCGCCCGAGCGAGCGCTGAGCGGCTTCGATGAGCGGCTGGTTGAGTTCGAAAACCGGATCATAGGCGTCGTCCAGAGCAAGCATGGCCCGCAAATGCTTTTCGAGCTGCTCGCGTCCTTCGCGATTGTTTTCACCGGGATACCGGTTCTGCTCCCAATCCTGCTTCATCCAGGAGACGATCAACGCGTCGTCGACCTTCGGCGCTTTGCCGCCAAGCATCAGGTAAATCTTCAACGGTTCGTAGAGCGCGGAGGGATCGGCCATCCTGGCCTGGATCGTCCGCTCGGCCTGGATCAGCAGGCGCGACCGCAACATGCGTTCCAGCGCTTGCCGGTAGGCCGTCTTCGATGCCGAAAGCAGTCGCTCCCGCTGGCTGAGGCCGAATGTCTCCTCGATCGGTGTCGGCGCATCGCCAGTCTCGAACCCGGCCGGAAGATCCCGCAGCTGATCGAGCGGGCCAATGACGTTTTCGAGATCGACATCGGTCACCTCGGTGCTTTTGAGCAGTGTGTCCGCCGTCGTACGATACTGGCCCATGGCCTGCGTGGTGGAGGCGATCAGCGACCTGTTGGCGGTGAAGCTCAGGGCCAGCGTGCCGAGCACGGCCGCGGAGATCAAAGCGATGGCCCCCAGTCCGGCAAATCGGGCGATCGCCACACGCCTTGCGGCCGATTTGTCGTACGAAACCCATCCGGATTCGGCAAAAATGACGCCCGTCAGCAGATCATGCAAAAAGAAGCTTTTGCCGCTTCCCGACAGATGGGCGCGGGAATTGCGGCCGAAATTGCGGCCGATCGCGCCTAGCACCTGATCGATCGGCGTTCCCTCTTGCGTGCCTGAGGAGAAGTAGAGTCCACGCAGACTGACATTCACCTGGCTGCGGGTCGGATCGAACAGGCTGGCGATAAAATTCGTAATTCGCTCCTTCAGCGCGCCAAACTGCGCCGGAAACCCAAAGACCGATATGCGCGCGGCCGGGTCAGCTTCTTCCTGAAGGCGGTCGGGCATCTCCTCGACCAGGCGTCTTGCCAGTGCATCGAACTCGGCCGGAGCCTCGGCCGCCATGTTCTTGGTGCGATCGGCGGTCTGGAAGGTAGCGCCCCAGACCTTGCGCCGGCGGGGCTCGTCGAAACCGCCGAAGTAATCCATGAACCCGACAACAAGATCGGCCTTGGTGAACAGCAGATACACTGGAAACTGGATTTTCAACGTCTCGTGGATTTCCCGCAGACGGCTGCGTATCTCGACGATGTGAGCGTCAAGCTGCTGATCGTCGAGGCCGATGAGATCGGCAAGACTGATCGCCAGGATGACGCCATTTATCGGTTGCCGTGTGCGGTATTTCTTGAGCAGCGACAGGAAAGCGAGCCAGCTCCTGCTGTCGCTCTGAGCATTGGACTCCTGCGTCGTGTAGCGCCCGGCGGTGTCGATCAGCACGGCCTGGTCGGTAAACCACCAGTCGCAGGCGCGTGTTCCGCCAAGGCCGGCGACCGGCTGGGCATCACCCGAACCGGCCAGCGGAAAATTCAGGCCCGAATTGACCAGCGCCGTTGTCTTGCCTGCGCCGGGCGGACCGATGATGATGTACCAAGGGATTTCATAGAGGAAGTTGCGCTTGCCGCTCGACCGTTTGAGCGCGGCGATCGCCTCGTTCATCCGCGTCTCGAGCACCGGCGAATCGTCATTCCTGTCGTCGTTGCGGGCAACGGCCGTCTCCAGAGCCTTTTGCACCTTGCGCATCCCCCGGAAACGCAATCCATAGAAGAGCGCCAGGGCTGTCACGATCACGCCGATGATTGTCGCGCGCAGCCACGCAGGCCCGAGAGGACGGCTATCGGCGAAGCGGACCAAAGGTCCGGCTAACCAGACTGCCGCCGAAAAACCGGCCAGCGCAATCATGCTGAATATCCGCAGCAGCCAACGCGTCATCGGCGCTTCCAACCGGCTGTGCTCACAATGTTTCCTCCTTGGCGATCATCACATCGACACGGCGGTTCCTGGCGCGGCCTTCCGGCGTCGCGTTTTCGGCGATCGGCTCGTCCTCGCCCTTGCCGTCGACGGTCAGTCGCGAGGGATCGCTGAACTTGGGTGCCATGATTGTTTCGACGGCCTTCGCCCGGGCGACGGAGAGATCGAAGTTAGACTTGAACGGGCTCGATTTTCGCGGCTTCACATTGTCCGTATGGCCCACGATCCTGATCGGCCCGCCCTCGGGTTCCAGGGCGGCGGCGATATGAGCGGCTATGGGCTGGAACTCTGGTTTCGCCTCGGCCCGGCCGGACTGGAACAGCACGAGATTGTTTATTTCGACGACAATGAAGTCGCCCTTCGTGCCGACGGTCAGTCCGCCGGCTTCGACGTCCTTGGCCAGTGCCGAGCGGATGCGGTCGATCTGCGAGGTTGTGGCGGCGGGTGGGGCGACTTTCACCGGCTCGGGCAGCGGCGCCACGCTGGCGCGCTCGATGGCGATCGGCGTCGATGGGTTGAGTGCCAGCAATTGACCGGCGGCGGCTTCGCCTTCATTGGTGATGAAGACCCGCAACGTGAAGAATGCGGCAGTCAGCAGCGCCGATGCAGCAGCCGCGACGACCCAGAGCGGCAGGCGTGTCGAAGACTGCGTCATCACCGCCGCCAAGCCCTGCCAGCGGGGCGAAATGTCCTCGTCGGCGCGAGGTTTGAAATAGCGAAGCGTTTCGTAGACGTCGCGCCGAACGCGTTCGAGATTGGTGTCTTCGCGCGTCAGGTCTCGATATTGGCCCTCATACCCCAGCGACAGGCAGACATACATCAATTCGAGCAGATCGTGGTGCGCCTCCGGGCTGGCCAGGATCTTGTTGAGCGCTTCGAAAAAGCCTGTCCCGTTAGGCTCGACGCGGAAGAATTGGGAAAGCATGCTGTGCTGCGCCCAGGCGTCCTTGCGCGGCCAAGGCAAGTTGCCGATGAGATCGTCGGCTGTTTCGCACAGGACAAATTTCGCAATCCGCGCATCCTCTTCGGCAACACCTGCTTTCTCCAGTGCCCTGTCAAACTTGTCGATCGCCTCAGTGACATGTTCGGCCAGCGGCCCCGCCTGTCTCTCGACAGGGACAAGCCTGAGCTGGCCGAACAGCATCAGCAACGGCGCGGCCGCGGCAAGGGTCGGGTTTGACGCGGGATATCGGACACTGTCGGTGACATTAAGCAGAGCCTCCTGCCGCCCAGCCGACGTCCGCGCCGCCGCGGAAGGAGTTCCCTGATAAAGCACGGTCCCGGATGTCCAACCAGGCGGTGTATGCCGGCCGATGCCGGGATCGAACACGGTCGATCCCTTGATCGGCGAGGGTTGTCCGCCATCGGCGACGGATTCCTCAGAGACGGACGCCGGCTTTCGTTCACGCCGTGGCGTGGCGCGAATGACGGTCTTGCCGGCCGGGCCGAAAGGATCGTCCTTCGAGCTCATCGTCGATCGTCCGCCCGCGCATGGCGCCCGCAATCCCGCCGGACCGGCGCAGAGCGGTTCGCGATCAGGTAAAGCAGCGGCAGGCCCTGCCGGTCAGGGCAGTGTCTTGAGGACGGTCGGCTACTCGTTACTATCCCGCCGTAAGATGACATTTGCCCAGACCCCCAGGTCGATCAGCCTTACTCGCTTGGCGAATTGTCGTACGCGATCGTAATCCCGGAAACTCTTGATTGGAACCGGATATTGCGCGCCGAAGAGGTATCTTCGTCGGCTGCAACGCTTCCCTGAAGCGCCTTATTTCTGCTTGTCGGCCTTGGCATAGGCTTCGCTGAAATAGGCCAGGAATATGTCCAGCATGCCGTTCTCGTGGGCTTCCTCCATGGTTCGCCAGGTCGCGACAAAAGCATCCCATGCCCGGCTCTTTTTCGACGAGAACGACGTCGGCGGAAGCTTTCTTCCGATCGCTTCGGGAGACAGGTCGTCAAGCAGCCGCGACAGCGCCGTCTGCATGGCGGCATAGGTGGCGAATTCGTGCGTCTTGAGATCGCGGAAGGCATCTTCGATGCTGCGCCTGGCATCGAGATAGCCGGCCCGGCGCCGTGCGAACATGATCTCGGGATATCGTCAGTTCCCGGAACGAATTTCAGCGGGTTGTTGTCGGCGGCGCTGATCATCGTTCGCTGCGTGCTCTTGGCCAGCATTTTCGCTGCCGCGCGCGCCTTCAGCAGCAAGGTCAGTTCCTCGACCACCGTGCGCAGCACCGCGCCGATTTCGGCGGCAACTTCATGCGGATCGCGCGACCGCAGCAGTTCCGGCGAGATGCCCGCTCCGATCGCGATTGCCCGCAGCACTTCATCGCTGGTCGAGGGCAGGGGCGGTTGCGACGGGAACGTCGACGCTGCACCCCGCTGGCCGGACCGTTGCTCCGTGGGATCGAAGAACGGCCCATCTCCGAATTCCAGCGACCGGCTTGTCGCCCCCGGCATTTCCCGCTGCGTCGAACCATGGCTGGGATGAGCCGTCGCGGCGCGCTCCTCGTCGATCGACACGAAGATGACATAGCGGCCGATCAGCATCCGGTCGCCGTTGACCAGCCGATGCGGGCCGATCATGCGCTGGTTTGATCCGTTGATGTAGGTCCCGTTGCGCGAGACGTCGTGCAGCCAGAACGCGCCTGCCTCGTAGCGGATCTCGCAATGCCGGCCCGAGATGAATTTGTCGGGGTCCGAGAGGGTCCAGTCACAGGCATCGCGACCGATCTTGAAGCTGCGATCCCGCGCCGCGTAGCCAGCTGAGATGCCAGCAGGCAAGGCGTCGACATTGTTGATTTGCAGCCTGATGTGCATCCAGGATCGCCGTCGAACACTGACCGATACTCCCACATTCTAGCAGTTTGCACATGCAACAGGACAGCAGCGTTTCGAGGCGATGCATCGAGAATTTAAAGTTTTTTTCCGCAGTGCGTCCTCTTTGGCCAGCGGGACAACATGTGGTAGGCTCAACACGGCTTGGTGCGGCGGGTCGAAAAAATTCCCGGCAGATGGCGGGAACTTCAAATTCACCGCGCCGGCGGCCGCGTCCAGGAGGGGCACGACCCATGCCGAATGAACGTGCCACGGTTGTGCAGACGCCGGTCGGCGCCCTACTGACCTTTACGCATCTTGTCGGCCGCGACGAGATCAGCCGTTGCTTTGCCTATACGGTCGGCTTCGTCGGGCCCAACTCCGACATCGATCCGGCGAAGATGCTGGGCGGCGCGGTTTCGGTCGAAGGGGAATCCGATCCGAAACGATGGTTCAGCGGCCTGGTGTCCGAGTTTCGCCTGACCCGCATCGAGGACCGGCTGGCCTACTACGAAGCGGTCGTCAGGCCGTGGCTCTGGTTTCTCGGCAACACCACCGATTGCCGGATATTTCAGAACATGACAGCTGTCGAGATCGTCGAGAAGATCTTCTCAAAATACGGTACGGCGAAATTCGAGAAGCGGCTGCAAGGGTCGTACCCGTCGCGCGAATATTGCGTCCAGTACGACGAGAGCGATCTGGATTTCGTGCAGCGCCTGCTTGAACACGAAGGCATCTTCTATTTCTTCGAGCATGACGAGGGCAAGCACACGCTCGTCCTGTGCGACGCGATGAGCAAGCTGAAGCCGGCGCCGGGCTACGAGAAGATACCCTATAATTTCGAGGGACAGGGCTCGCGGCGCGACGTCGAATATATCACCGAATGGATTCCGGGCAGTTCGGTGCGGCCGGGGGCCTATGCCCATACCGACTATGATTTCCAGAAGCCCGGCGCTGATTTGATGGCGAAGTCCGCCCAGCCGTTCGGCCACAAGGAAGCCTCCGGCGAGAATTATCGCCAGCCTGGGGCGCATCTCGATGTCGGGCGCGGCGACACCCTGGCCGGTATCCGGCGCGAGGAGCTTCAGGCCGTGCACCAGCGCATCACCGCGGTCGGAACCGTGCGTGGCCTCCATTCCGGCTGTACGTTCAAGCTGGAAAGCTTTCCGCGCGATGACCAGAACCAGGAGTATCTGGTTGTCAGCGCGGAATACAGGTTGTTCGATCCGGGCTACAGAACCCAGAACGAAGCCCATAGCGAGAATTACAAGGTCGTACTGGGTGTCGCGCCGACTGCCTTGCCCTATCGCGCTCCGCGGATCACGCCGCGGCCGATCATGCGCGGGCCGCAGACGGCGACGGTGGTCGGCCCTTCCGGCGAGGAGATATTCACCGACAAATATGCCCGGGTGAAGGTGCAGTTCCACTGGGACCGCCTGGGCAAGAAGAACGAAAACAGTTCCTGCTTCGTCCGTGTTTCGCAGACCTGGGCCGGCAGCGGCTGGGGCTTCATCCAGATACCGCGAATCGGCCAGGAGGTGATCGTCGACTTCCTCGAAGGCGACCCTGATCTGCCGATCATCACCGGCAGGGTCTACAACGCCTCGCAGATGCCGCCCTACGGCTTGCCGGGCAACGCAACGCAATCGGGCTGGAAATCCAATTCCTCGAAAGGCGGCGGCGGTTACAACGAGCTGATGTTCGAAGACAAGGCCGGCTCCGAACTGGTTAACTTCCAGGCGCAGAAGGACCACAACCTTCTGGTCAAGCACGACCGCACCAAGCTTGTCCAGCACGACCAGTCCGACCGCATCGACCACGACGCCAAGCATTCCGTCGGCCACAACCTCGACGAGGACGTCGGCAACAACAAGACTGTCAAAGTCGGCGTCGACCAGACCACGAATATCGGCAACAACGACACCGAAACGGTGGGCGTCAACCGCTCGCTGACGGTGGGGTCGAACGAGACGATCAATATCGGATCGAACTCCACCGAGACAATCGGCGCCAATCACACCCAGACCGTGGCAATCGTCCAGACGGTGAGCGTCGGCGCGGCCCGGGTAGACAGCGTTGGTGCCTCCGAGACCAGGACCGTGGGTGGGCCGCAGGCCAATACGATCGGCGCGACACGGTCGGTTGCGGTGGGTGCGGCGCAGAGCCATAGCATTGGTGCGAACGACAGCTGGTCGGTGGGCGCGAACCAGAGCGTGCAGGTGGCGGCGGATCAAAGTTTCAAGGTCGGCGGAGCCCATTCCTCGCGGATCGGCAAAGGGCGAAACGCCAAAATTGCCGAGGACGACGCGACCAATGTCGGCGGTGCGCGCTCGCTGAAGATAGCCAAGGGAAGCCTTGTCGAGATTGGCGAGGACGGTGCCATCAAGATCGGCAAGGATTTGTTGATCGAGGCTGGGGACTCCATCGTGATCAAGTGTGGCTCGGCGGCGATCTCGATGAAGAAGGACGGCACCATCAATATTGAAGGCAAGGACATTTCCGTCAAAGGCTCGGGCAAGATCAACGTGAAGGCTTCAAGCGACATCACGATGAAAGGTTCGGAGATCAAGCAGAATTGAGGGCGGCTGGATGACCAAGACTCGGAAGCGGATCGAAGGGGTGATAATCGGAGTTTTTCTCGGCTTCGATGACGAAGCACCGCTCGTCGTATTCCCGGGCAATGTTAGGGAGACCGCGGTAAGAGCCCGAAGCTTGGCCGAAATGAGTTCGGATATGATCGGCTCCGAGGTCGCGCTCCTGTTTGAAGACGGAGATGTTGGTCGACCACTGATTGTGGGGCGCATTGTAGAGCCAAGCCGCAAGCCGCGGGCGCAAGTCAAACGCGACGGCGAACAGGTAAGGATAGTGGGTGAAGAACGAATAGAACTTCGCTGTGGCAAGGCCACGATCATCATGGAAAAAGACGGCCATATCATCATCCGCGGCACATACGTTACGAGCCACGCAAGCGCCACCAACCGTATCCGTGGCGGCTCAGTGAACCTGAACTGATGGCAGCGCCTATCTTGCGCGAGATCGTCCGCCAGCATGCCGAAATGGCAGCGTTTCTATGGACGATCTACGACCATCACCTGCTCCACCCCGAGGAAAATCCGGAGATGGACGAAGTGCGCCTTGCCCGCTTGATTGAAAGGTTGGAGGCTCATCTGGACGGTTTGCGGGTAGCCGGAGATCAAGGTCGAAAAATTGCGCAGGAACGCTTTGAGGAGTTCTCGGAAGCGGGTGAACTCTTCGTGTTGCGGATGCTGGCCGCACCGAAACCGATCCAGGTTGTGGATTTGGACCTTCCCAAAGTTAGAGAATATCTGGCGGTGACGCTGAAACAGAACCGATGACCCCATCCTATCGGTAGTTGTTGATGTCGACCGTTCGAAGGAAGATATTGCCGTCATAGCCCACTTCGAAACCGGACCAGTCCGTGCCGTCGAAGAGAAAGAATTCGTGCCAGCCTGCAACAACAAGAAATTCCTCGGTCGCGTTCATGGTAAAACCTTGTTCCGTTTCGAGCAGAGGCACGAGTTCGCGTCCCTTCTGCACCGAAACGCCGTAGCTCATGTCCGACCAGTAGCGTTTGCCGCGGAACTCGCAGATATCGTAATAGTCGACCTCGTCGGCCTTCAACGCAATCAACTGGCTGTCGCGCAATTCGTAGGCTGCCCCGTTCGCCCCGCCGAGATAGACCTCACCCTGAGGTCCGGCCAGGACGGTATTAAAATTCTCCTCGACGCCCACATCGATACGATTCCAGCGCCTTCCGTCGAGTCTCAGCAGAAGCCCGCGGTCGCCGGCGCAATAGACCGGACTTCCGTCACGACCGTGGATATCGTTGAGCACGGCTTCGTCGAAGGTCTCCAACTGCCCCCATTGGCCCCGCTCACGCAGATAGCTTACGCCAAGATCTCCGATCGCAAAGATCCGGTCGCGCGAGGGGGCCCACAGGCGCGTCAGTGCGCCTTCGGGCAGTTCCGTGCGTGATGCCGAACCAGGCGGAAGGTCGTGGATGATCCCTCCAAGCTCAAGCACAACATGGTCTTGCGGCCCAAAACTGACATGGGACCGGATCGCGTCCTCGATCTGAAGCCGTGCATTGAAACGAATGGTCGCCCCAAGCTCAATTTCCAGGAGATAGGACCGGCTGAATTCGTCATCGGGATCGCTCAGTTCGAAACTGGCGCTGAAGCGGTTGCCGCCGTGATGATATCCGTCCACGGCCTGGACATCGATTTCCTCTGGGTCAAAGTCGGCGATCGTTTCGGGCTCACGCATCACTTCTTCCTTATCGGTTTGGCCAGTATCTGGGCGGGGGTCGGTTTCGGGGCTCTCGCGCAATCGATGAGATAGTCGATGAGCACGAGCTTCAGGCATTCGAGCGCGTCGTCCTTCTCCTTTTTGGTGCAGCTCTGCAGCTTCTCGTGATGGTCGCCGACAGCCTGCTGCACCTCCTTGATCGCATCGCCTAAGGTCGGACTGCGCTTCTTCTTCAGGAAATCGCGGACTTTCTTTGTCTTTTTGTTGTGCGGCGAGCCGCGTTTCGACCCAGAACCGGATTTGCGGTATCCGGTCTTGGTTTTCTTGTAGGACTCCATGCAAATGCAGGGCGCGGTGTTGACGTCGTAATTTCCCCAGCCGGAATAGTTCTCGCCGCCGCGACTCCTCTGGAACATCTGATTTTCAAAGCAGTGCTCGGATTCCGTCGGGTGCGCACAATCGGAATCCTTGTGTTGATGCACATATATGCCCACGTTATTTAAAATCGTTGCACAGTCCTGCCCACTGACAGTTATGGCGGCCGTGTGCGGCCATGTAACCGTATTGCCAGTCGGCGATGCATGGTTGTTTGTGGCAAGATCTGTCATACGGATGACAGGCTCACCATCAAACTTCACATCGTTTGACCATGAGTTGAAATACCCCTTTCCGGTATTTTTCGATGTGATGACACCTTTCTTTGCGGCACAGCCAGCCTCCGTCCCAGACGTTCTGGACAGGTCGGATTTGTTCTTGATGTTGACGGTCTTGCCGCCGATCTTGACGGTGCCGGTCCCTTGCTCTGTGTCGCTGCCCAACCCGAAACTAGGGTAAGGGATGGGTACGCCGGGCGGCGTTGCGGGGTTTTCCGGAGGTGTAAAGCAAACATCCGGGAATGCGGCGATGGTCTGTGCGTTCACGGCTTTGCCGGAAATTTCCAGGCCGTTGGCAAACACCCCGCCCATTACGCGGCCCTCGATGCCACGATAGCTGCGCCGCAGGCGCCGGCATCGTTCGATGCCTCGATCAAAACCGGATTTCCGGCAGCGTAGCCCTTGCGTGCCGCGGTGAAAGCCATGCCAAGCATGAGTGGCACCACGGCAGCTCCGACATTGCCGAGGGACTCGCCTGGCGACCAGATGTCTTGAAACTCATGCCTTCCTCGCAGTAAGCGCAGGCTGGCAAGAGCGCTTTGCTTGAACCAGTACTGTTCTCCTACGAGATCAGCGATTCGGTACCCGAGCCGGTTCATTTCGATACCGGTTTCTTCGAATGCCGCGCGATAAGCAGCCGTCATGCCGTCACCGCGCAGAGGCAAATCTTCAGTGTTGTAGATCGATGCATTTTCGCGAGAGAGCCCAAGCCCAAATAGCCGAAGACCGCCCTGTCGACCGTGGGTGCAAATGATCGCCGCCGCCGCCTCCCCAGGTATGAACCCGTTCGGATTTTGCGGCGTAAGGAGACGATTGCACGAGATATAGTGCGTGACTGTCTGGCTTTTCAGATAACTATCGACGCCGGCAATCATCACAAAGGGCACCTCGCCTGATGCCAGCAACCGGCGAGCATATTCCAATGCGACAACCCCTGCAGGTCGTCCGTGCGCTATTATTCTGGAGCCTGCAAGCGGTTCGACCTCAACAATTTCTGCAACGCTCCTAAGCAAAGCGGAATTGTCGCTGACGGGCCGGCCTGGCCGCTCTTCCTCGGGAAGGCATAAGATCAGTGCCGTTTGGCCGCGTGCTTCCGGCACGCTTTCGAACGCTTCGCAAATAGCACCAGCCGCCAGATGCGCCATGCGCCTGTCACCAATCCAATTGCGCGGTAACGCGATTGGCGCACCGGTTAGCCACTCGCCCGCGGAGCCCCGAAGTCGCGTTTGCTGGAATCCGTCGAGTCTTGCACGCATTGCCGCGCAAGCCGACGGCGCGTCGAGGCCGACAGCCGTAACCATGCCTATCGAGACGATGTCGAGTTGCGCACTCATGCGTCTTCATTCTCTCGTGCGGGCGTGATGTGGCCAACACGAACATATTGTTTTCCCTTGAGCCTCGCTCTCAGCATGGCCGGCGTTGGCGGACCTATCCAGCACTCCGAGAAATCGAGGATCGTCTTGTGAATGCGCTGCGAGAGGCGCCAGACGAGCGAGAAGCGGCGTCTTTCTGGGTCGAGCAGAACGGTGTCTGGAAATATGTCGGCCTCATAGGCCTTTTGCCTGCCTTTGAACAACGTCATCGGCAATGCTGTCGACGGTAGGCGAAAGCTCACTCGCCCTTCGAGAGCCAGGTTCACAAGCACCACCTCTTCGCCGCCTCGCGGATTGTCGATCTGCTGGTCGGGCGGCGCCATCTGGAAATAGCGCTCGTCGAAGTCCGGCGGCAGGAAGGGAAAGATGTTCTTGGTCCAATTGTCGTCGTAACTGCCGCCATATTCGATGCGGCCCGGCCAGCCGCGACCCATCGGGCCAAAGCTCATCGGTTTGTAATCACCGAAGGGAGAGCGGATGTCTTCGTCGATAGCTTGCGTGTTCGGTAGCCGCAGGCCTGGAACAAGGCGCTGGTTCCTGGTGCGCGACCAGCCGGTTCCGACTGGATTGTATTTGTAGCTGGCCGGGAGCTTGTCCTCCGGATCTAGCCTGTCAACACCGCCCCAGGCAACGTCATAGGAGATGGGCAGTTTCAGGAAGGGTTGCGGCGACGTGGCGGTAAAGACCGGGCCGATGGAGCGCCATTCGCGGTGGCCGACGACCTCGAAGAGTTTCGACCAATTGCCCACCTTGATGCCGACCGGCACGCGCTCCGCCGGTCGTCCGCCCGGTGCATGGGCGCAGCCATTGGCGATCACGTCGCAGCGTGGTTTGCGGAAGGCGAAGTCGGTCTCCCAGAGCGTGGCCGAGTAGCCGGCCACGCCGGTCTGTGTGTCGGCCATCACCAGGGGCACCTGTTCCGCTGATTTTCGCACCAGTCCGCCCGGCTCCGCGGGGAAGTCGAACGTGCCCTTGACGACCACGACAACCCACTCATGGCCGGCCTTGTCCATGCCCATGGTGAATTGGTGCGGATACCCCATCTGGTTCCAGATCCGCATCAGTTGGTCTCCCAGCTGGCGGCGAGAATCTGCTCCAGCTTCGCTTGCGGCGATTGCGGATCGATGTCGAAAATGTCCGAACGGGCGGTCCACATCACCATGCCGCTGATGGCCTCTTCACCCGGCTCGACGGGTGGCACCGGCAGTCCGGCGAGCGCGGCATCCAGTTCGTCCGGCGTCAGCTCGCCGTGCTGGGCGGCCATAGCCGCTTCTTCGATCTCGGCAAACCACGCCTCGGCGTCAGCCAGCCGAACCGGGGCTTCAGCAAGCTGCGCGACGACGCTCAAAGGGAATTGCCTGCCGACCCTGTCGGCGCTCTGCACAATGATGCCTGCCGATGCGCCGAAGCAAGCCGGGCCAGCCAGGAAGCGCAGCGCGGTTGTGCTTGGCCAGAAATCCGAGCCGAACAGCGGGACGAGATGCTGCGCCAGCCAGCGGTCCCAGCCGCGAACAAAGTCGCCCGGCAGCCGCCGCGTCACGAAATCGCCGGCGGCGGGCATTTTGCCGTAGAAGCCGGGGAGGGTCATATCTGCGGCGGACATGAGAATTTCTTGAACATCTGCAGATTGTAGGGGTTCTCGACGCTTGCCGCCTTGAGCTCGAAATCGGCATACATGCCTTTCGTGCCCAGGCGCAGGCTGTAGACATCGGAGAGCGACGTGCCGGCGAAACGGCCGCTGCGCAGCATCCTCAGCCAGGCCCAACTGCCGGTCTCGTTGAGCATGATTTCGGGCGATCCGTCGATAGGCTGGAAGGCGAGCGAGATGACCCCGGTGCCGTCCTTGCCGGGCCAGGTCATCGGTTGCGGCCGCGTCGCGTTGTTGTAGTAGACGAGGGTCTGGCCATCGAGATTGAGCGTAACGCGCGTGACGTTCGGAGACAGGTCCTTCGGTTCGAGCGTGAAGCTCATCACCGGTCCGGTCCCGCCGGGAAAGAGATCGTCGCGGATACGCCTTGCCTGCTCAAAGGCCGCCAACGCCGAAGGATCGAGGCCGAAATCGGCGCGCCATTTCCACGGCTGGCTGGTGGTGTCGACGTAGTTGATCAGGTGGTCGTTGATGAAACCGTCGATCAGTCCGGCCGGTCCGAACAGGCGAGCGAAATCACGCACATTGACGTCCACCGCGCTGTCGGCGCTGAACGGATAGCGGTCGTTGAGCGCGGCCTGGCAGAACGGCAGTATGTCCGCCCGCCAGATGGCGTTGAGCTCCGAAGTGACCGCCTTCTGCGTCAAATTGCTGGTGTCGCCGGCAATTCCGCCGAGCCAGGCGTTGATCGGGTCGGGCAGGATCTGCGCTTGCCTGGCGACCGCACCGGTCAGCTCGGCAAGGCCGCCCTGCTTCTTGATGGCATCCTGCGGACTGGGGTTCGCGGTGACCGTCTGCAGGACGTTTGACAGCGCGGTCAGCGCGACAACGGCGGCATCGAGCGCCGGCGGCTGGCCGTCGACCTCGGCAATGGTGCTCTTCAGCGGCTTGAAATGTTCGGCCACCAGATTGCCGGTCAAGTCCACCTCTGTGGCTGAGCCGGCGCGGGGCAACAGTTTCGCACCGCTTGTCGCCAATTTGCCGAGTTTTCCCAACTTGCCGAGCAGTTTCGAGGCGCCCTTGGCCGCTGCTTTGCTGTCGGCGGGGGCGTCGTCGGAGCGCGTCAGTTCGGTCTCCTGCACGACCGCCGTCAGCAGCCGCTTCAGCGCTGAATCGGCACTCGAGAGGTCCTTCAGATTTTCACTGGCGACATTGAGATCGGTCAATGGCGCGAGCCGCATGTCTCGCAGGAAGCTGTCCCATTGCGCGATGTAGTCGTCATAGTAGAGCTTCAGGATATCCTCGGACAGCGCCGAGACCGAAGTCTCGGCATTCTCCGAGCAGCCGCCGGCGAAAACCGCGCGATCGAGCGCCGCCTGGGCGGCGACATCGTCGATGCGGTCGAGAATGGCGTCATGGAAGCCGGCATAGGTGAAAGCTCCGGCGATACCGACGCGGAGTGTCTTGTCGGAACGCCGCGCAAACACCTTACCGCCATTGGGGCCGGCAAAATTGGCCGGGACCCACTCCTTCAGCCCGGCCACCGCCGGATCGGCCAGTAACTGCTTGTAGGCGCGCGCCGGCAACGAAATCGTGCACACCGTTTTCAGCGCTTCGGCAACCAGGGCCTGGTCGGGCGCGATATAGCTTTCGTCGACCGCCATGCGGCGAATGGCGGCAAGCTGATGCTCCTCGGCATCGGCGGTCGGAAATGGTGGCGCGGCCGCAAATTCGGGCAGGCTGTTGACCCACCAATTCTGGGCGAAGTCGGGGTCCATCTGCGACAGACCTGTCATCATGCGATAGGTCTTGAGAGCGCCGAGCATGAAATCCGGATCGCGGATCTGCCGCCACATGGTCGCCTCGAGCAGTGCGACCATCCGTGGCTCGAGAACATTGCGCAGAGCATGATCGTACGTGTCTGCCTGTGCCCGCACCAGCTCCGCCGAGGCCGATGGGCCTAGCAGATCCTGGGCCGCGCCCGGCGGTGTTGTCCGGGCACTAGCGACCGCGTCCATCGCCTCGAGCGCGCCGTCTATGGCAGGTTGCTCCACCGATGCCGGGTTTGCGGCAGCAGAGGTCAGCGGTGTTTGCAGGGCCTCGAATTGGCTCGCCTGGGCAGTAATCGCGTTGCGGTTGTCAAAATAGGACCAGGTAAACAGTCCGCCGGCCAGCAAGGCCGCCGCCGCGCATACAGCCGCCGCACCCCGCCAGATCCAAGCGCGGCGGCGTTGCGCCAGCGGATCGAAGGTGCCGAGGCCTGCTTCCTTGAAGATGACTTCGGTGAGCAGGTTCTTCAGGAAGAAGCTGCGTTTCTCGACCCTTTGCGCGGGCAGGGTCCGCCGTGGCGGGAGGCCGAAGGACGACGATAGCGCCGCGGTCAGCCGGTCGATCGGCGCCCCTTCCTGCGTCGCCGATGTCAGATAGAGGCCGCGCAGCCATGCAGCCTCTTCATACCGGCTTTCGCCGAACATCGCCTCGACCAGCACCTGGATCGGTTCGGACAGGCTGGACAGCTGGGCAGGAAATCTGAAGATTTCGGCGCGGGCGGCGAGTTTGTCCTCGTCTTCCAGGCGCGGCACAAGCCGCCGCTCGAGTTCCGTCGCCAGCGTTGAAATCTCGCGTCCGATGGTCTTGGCATCGATGCGCGCATCCAGCGCGAAGGTCGTTCCCCAGACCTGTTCGCGCGAGGCGGTGGACAGGCCGCCGAAGAAAGCCTCGAAACCCTTGATCAGGTCGGCCTTGGTCAGCATCAAATAGACCGGAAGGCGGATTTCGAGCCGGTCGTTGAGTTCGGCCAGCCGGCGACGGATCTTGCGGCCATGTGCCTTGACGGCCTCGTCGCCCTCCGAAAGCACGTCGATCGAAAGCGCGACGATCACGCCGTTGAGCGCGCGGCGGCCGCGATGCTTCTTCAGAAGGTCGAGGAAGCCCAGCCATTCCGCCGCGTCGACGTCGGGTTGGCTCTCCTGCTGGACATAGCGGCCGGCGGTGTCGATCAGAACCGCGCTCTCGGAAAAGAACCAGTCGCAGTTGCGCGTGCCGCCGACCCCTTGCAGATCGTCGGTGAGGTCGATCGGAAAATTCAGGCCGGACTGCCGCAAGGCCGTGGTCTTGCCGGTGGCCGGTGGCCCGACGATCACGTACCACGGCATTTCGCGCAGGAACTTACGTCCGCCGAGCTTGCGGCGCTTCAGTTCGGCCATCACCTCGGCGAATTTGGCACCCACGGCGGCGACGTTCTCTTCGCCGGGGCTGAGCGGCTTTTCCGCCACGGGTGCTGCGATCTCGGCGACGAACATGCGGTTGGCGCGGATCGCCCGGCGCTGGGCGACGATCAGCCAGATCAGCCAGAAGATGACCAGCAGCGCAATGATGACGATGCGCACATTTTCGGAAGTGAAGGGTTCGTAGGGACCGACCCTGACGATCGGACCGAATACCCAGATGACCAGGGAAAGCAGCGTGATGCCGATCAGCGTCCACAGCCAGCGCGACGTCAGGACCGCCCAGAGGAAGCGCAGGATGAACACTCTCACAGCCTCTTTTCGACGAGCACCTCGACGCGGCGGTTCAAGGCTCGCCCCTCGCGCGTGCTGTCGCTGGCCACCGGGTCGGTGGCGGCGCGACCCTCGGAATGAACGCGGTCCTGCGGCACCCCGTTCTGGACCAGCATGTCGGCGATCGTCTGGGCACGCGCCTCCGACAGGCGCTGGTTGGTCGACAGCGGATTGGTCTTTTGCAAGGGTACGCCGTCCGTATGACCGATCACCGTGATGTTCCCGATCAACTCCTGATTGGCGAGGATCACCTTGGCGATCGAACCGATCAGCGGCTCGAAGCCGTCGCTCAGTTGCGGCCGCGACGACTGGAACAGTTCGGGGTTGGAGGCCTGGATGATCAGCTTGGCCAGCGAAACGCTCTCGGTGCCGTTGAGCGCGGATTTGAGGTCGGCCGGCGCACCTGCCTGGAATTCCGGCAACAGGGCAAAATCCACTTTCTCCGGCGGCGGGGCGTCGACCTTGGGCGAGGTCCGGGTGATGCTCCCGCGTTCAGGCGGCGGCAATGCGCGCACAAGGGCCGATAGTTCGACCGCCTGGCTGCTCAGTCCGATCGACAGCCCGATATGGATGGCCGTGGCGACGACCGCCGCGCCGAGCGCCATGACCCAGATCGGCACGATGAAGCGTTGCGGCTCGTCGGATGCGATCACGCCCTTCCAATTTGGCGACAGCGGCGCGCCTTCGGCGTCGGCATCGCGCAGGAAGCGTGCCGCCGCCACGCGAACCGCGTTGAGCGAGCGGTCGCCTGAGCGGCCGGGCACCCGATATTTGCCGCGGAAGCCGAGCGCCATGCAATTATACTGCAGCTCCAGCAATTCGCGGTCACGGTTGGGATGGCGCTCGAGTTCGTCGAGACGCGTGAAGAACTGCGTGCCGGCATCGACATCGCCGCGCAGCATGACCACGAGGGGCTGCCGCGGCCAGGCGCTGGCCCCGCCCCAGGGCGTGTTCAAAGCGAGATCGTCGAGCAACGCCGCCACCACCCAGGCCGCCTGGTCGGCCCGCTCCAGCGAGGATCCGGTCGCCATCGCCATGTCGCGTGCCCGAACCAGTTCTTCGAGCAATCGGGTGCGCAGCGCTTCCGGGTTCTCCGGCGCCAGTGCGCTTTCAAGCTCGGGCGCAAATTCGAGCAAGGGCGCGAAAGCGTTGACGAGCGCGTTCGGGTGGGTTCGAGACCGCTTGACCGCCGCGCCCGGCAAGAGCGGCGCCATCGGCCGCGGCATCGGCGCGCCGGTCAGCCTTATGCGGGTGCGTTCGCGATCCTCCGACAGTCCGAAAGGATCATCGCGGCTCATCATCTCACCTGTTCACCGAATAGCAGTCCACCTGCGGCTCGCTCGGCAACACGCCCGAAACGCCGATGACGAAGCCGGGGGCATCGAGCAGCGACGCCCAGTGCTCGCTTTTCTGGTCCAGCTCTAGGCACAGCCGGTCGCCATCGTAAGGGATTTCGCGGGGCTGGGAATGCAGTGGCTTCAGCGGAATGCCGGGCAGACGCGATTTCCACAGGCCCTCGAACTGGTCGGCCGAGCCGACGGTCGCCTGGTTGACGAAAATCTTGCGCAGCGCGTCTTCCGACAGCTCCGAACCGACCCGGATAACGATCCGGCTGGCCACCAGCAGCTTCGGATTGTCGATGCGTATTTTCCAGACATTAGTCGAATGCCGCATGACCGGCAGCGCACGCGATTTCGGCTCGATGTAGCGCAGGCTGAGGATGAGCGAGCGCAGCGCATCCGCCAGCGCCATGTAGGCGGGTCCCGGCGCCATGTGATCGTAAGCCGGCAACTCACCCAACCGCCGCGCGCTCGATCCGTAGGTCGCCATCGAACCGGCGAGCCCGGCAAGTTCCAAGTAGAGCTCGGCCGGATGGAAGACGTCCTGCGCCAGCATGTGGGCTAGCCGCGGCCGTGCGGCATTAGCGAGGTTGAGCATCAGCAGGTCTTCGACGCTGCGCCCCGGTCCGCCCATCACCATCTTGCCATGCGCTTCGGCGATCTGGTCAAGGCCCGTGACGACTTCCTGAAGCAATTGCCGATACCAGGCCACCGCGCCGGTCACCAGCGTCGGCGGCAGGAAGGTCTCGTCCAGCGAGACGCCGCCATCGGCTCGAACCCCCTTGAGGTCGGCGATCGGCAAGGCGGTGTAGCCGCCAACCGATTTGCCGGGTGCCAGCAGCAGCGCCTGCGGACGGGCGATTTCGATTTCTTCAGGATCCGAACCGCCCTGGACGGCGTCACGCACTGAAACGATCCGCCCATGGTAGCGCGCTCCCGAGGCGGCGGCGTGTGCGGGATCGAAGCCGACACCGCCGGACGGCTCGAGCGGCAAGGCGACCAGCACCGATCCGGCGCCTGTGTCCGGGGTGACCGGCAACGGTCGCGGTGCGTCCATCATCTCTGGAATGGCGAAAGGTGTCCCATCCGGGAAGATGCCGCGAGCCGACAGGATGGCGACCTGGCCGGCATCGAGCAATGCCTGGTCCAGCGTCAGTTGTTGAAAGCCGAACGTATGCAACTGTCCGGCTTGCAACGCGCCGCGCACCGTCGCCTCGAAAAAGCGATCCTGCTGCTGGAAATGCTGGGTCCGCAGGAAAAGCCCTTCGGACCACAGCACCCTGTTTGCATCGCTCATGCCGCTACTCTCTGCATCGAGCTTCCCTTTCCCTGGCCGCTAGGCGGAAATACCGCCGCTGCCAAGGGTGACATTGATCGTGAATTTCGATCCCGACGACACCGACTTGGTCGTGCGCCAGTTCCTGCCGGTCGGCTCGCGGATCAGCGCAACGAAGCCCAGCGCCGCCGCGTCCGGTTCGACGGTGATGGTCTTGGACGCGGATTTTCCCGGCCCGACGGCGATCTGGTCGGATCCGATGAGATCGCCTGCCAGCGCCGAGCCGGCATCGCCCTGCAGGGCAAAGTAGTCGGCGGAATTGAATTTGCCGGTGCTGCGGAGCCGCATGACGAGAACTGTCACCGGCCGGTCGCCGCCCCCTGGTCCCGGGTTCATGCCGGCCCCGCCGGACACGTTGACGGTGATCACCGAAGGTTTCGGCGGACCGCTCTGGCAAGCCGCAAGCAGTCCAGTCGCGCCCAGGGTAACAACGAATTGACGTCGATCGATCATGTCTCACTCCTCCTCATATGCATCCCGAAAATCAGCGCCGACTTCGCCAAGGAAGCTTTTCTCGGCGCTCTCGGCGATTTCACGATGGCGTCTCTGGTAAAGCTCCCACAGCTTGGCGCTGCGCCCGCCCGCAAGCAGGTTGCCGAGCGCCGAATTTGACTTCAGCTCCTGCTCGATCGCCGCCGGCTCAAACCGGTCGACCATACGTCGCAAAGCGGCCTGCACGCCGCGCCAGGCGCGCACGTGGTGTTGCGCGAGATCGCGAACCGCGTCGGCGATTGCCGCTTCGCCGGCGAGAAATCCGGGGCTGCGCTCGGCGATAAGCGTGACGATGGCGTCGTCGACCGTAGGCAGGAACTTGAGCGGATTGACTTCGGATGCCCCGACCATGGTCTGGGCGACGCGGGCGTTGCCCTTTTCCTCGGCCCGCTTGCGCAGAAGCTGCATCAGGCCTTCCATCATCAGCCGGTATTCGCGGCCGAACTTCTCCATTTCCGCGACACTGTCGCGCCCGGAGAAATCGGCTTCCTCGACACCCATGCCGCGCAGGAATGCGGAGCGAAGCGCCATGTCCCCCAGTTGCGCCGCTGCCGGCAGGCGGGCAGGTTTTGCGGCAGCGCCCGTCAGGGCTGGGGCGTCTGCTGCCTGCACAGGCAGATCCCAGGGATTGGTGGATTGTGGCCGCGAGGCGATGCGCTCACGCTGTCCGTTCGAGCCGACGCCGTTAGCCGAACTTGGAGCGGCCGCTGGTCCGAAACCAAAGTCATCATTGAATTCGGACGGTTTTCCGGCGGCGGGTTCAGTTGGGCGGTTAAGAGAAGGCACCGGGTCGATGCTGAACGGATCCGCGAAGCTTGGCGCAGTGCCAGTTTCGGGATGAGGATCAACGCCCGTCGACCCAGGCGTCGAAACCGGATCGAGGCTGAACGGGTCATCGAAAGCAGGCGAGCTGCGCAGACTGGAAGCAGCACGCTCGAACGCGCCAGCAGCCGGCTGCTCGAACGGGTTGGGCAGATCGGCCGGTCGTGGCCGTCCCGGCTCTTCCTCGACCCTGGCGGAAAAGAAGTCGTCACCGCCGATGCTTATCGGCCCCCGCGATGCCTGCGGCAGGCGTTCGGGAACCGGCTGGCTGGCTACTGCCGGTGCTTGGGCGGTTGGCGTCTGCAGGTCGACATGGACGACATAGTCGCCAAGCCTCAACCGCATGCCGCTTTGAAGGCGCGTCGACTGGCCGGCACCGAGCGGGCTGTCGGAGTCGTTTATGAACAGCCCACTGCTCGACGTGTCGGTGACGAAATAGCCGTCTCGCCCGCCCGTGATCCTGCAATGGGCGCGCGAAACGAACATGTCGGGATCGTTGATCTGCCAGCCTGCGTCGGCGCTGCGGCCGATCACCAGCTCGCCTTCGTCCAGCCGGGTCTGTCGTACCGCCTGGGTGCGTGGCCCTTGCTCCAGCGTCAGCAGCAGGCTCATGCCGCGACCCCCGCCATTTCCGGCCGCCATCCGACAATCGTCCGCAGCCGCAGATCGTCAGCATCGCCCCTTTCGGCGGGCCGCGCAAGCCAGGCGGTCCGGCCGAGCTGGACCGCACCGATACGCGGCGGCGGCACGGCTTCGCGCGCCAGCACGATGCGCAGGTCGACGTCGAGCGTCTCCCCGACCATGTCGCGAACCGCCTGCTTGAACAGTTTGAGGCGCGAGCCTCCCGGCAGCAACGCCTTGAACTCTTCAAAACCGAGTGGGCCGACGCGCAGCTCGATCCTGCTTTGGCGGTTGAAAACGCGCGGGCCGATCGTCGCTCCCCGGCCAAGACCCGCATAGGCTTTCGCGAGGCGCGTCTGCAGCCCGATCGGAATCGTTATCCAGGCGGCGATGAATTCCTTGATTTGAACCGGCACCTTGAAGGCTTCCGCCAGGAACAACGTCAGCCGTTCCGGACCATCGATCTGACTGGCGAGCGAAGCGGCTTGCCGAAGCTTGACGGTGTCGAGATCAGGGTTCTGGGTACCGGGAAGCCCGATCCCCGCCATCGCTTCAAGCATGGCGCGAACGCGGCCGCCGACCGCGCGCTCGACCTGAACCGCCGGATGGGCATCCGCCCAGGCGCGGTAGTAGAGCGCAATCATGCGGTGCTGAAGGATGTTAACGAAGTCAACGAAGGTCGTGTCGCTGGTCTGCTGTGCATCGGCGCCGGAGAACCAACGCTGCGACAGGCGGTCGAGCACCCAGCGCGTCAGATGCAGCGGCATTGGCCCCTCAGGTCCCAACAGACCGAGATTTGCAATCGTGACCCGGGCCGGTGCCTTGTCGCTGGCCTCGCGAAATTGCACCAGGTCACGCGCGGAAAAGGCCAGCCGCACATGCTGGCCGAGCCTTGCCGGCTCGCGGTCGGGGCGTCCGGAATGGCCGAACAGGCCGCTCCGCTGTTCGAGACGGCGCAGCAATTCGAAAAAGTCGAATGCTTCAGACAGACCTTCGGCCCGGTCCGGGCCGGCCTTGTCTAGATCAGGCGTCTTGTCTAGATCAGGTAGCGATTGCCGGGCGTCATCGGCCATGGCACATCCTCCTGCTTCTGCAGCAGCCGCGTGCGGGTTCGCACGAAGCCGTTTATTCCGGCATGACGGGCAAACAGCCGCGCCAGCAAGGCCGACAGCAGCAAGGTGCTTTGCCCGGCCAGCACCGACTGATCGACATGCAGCGTCACTTCAGTGCCACGTCCGAAGCACATCGGCCCGTCGATCTGCAGTCGCTCGATGACCGACCGCGAGTCGATGCGCACGATCGAATGCACGTTGCGGGCAAGGCTTGGATCGCCCCGGTCGGCATAAAGATCGAGCAGCGCATGCAGCGGATCGACGCCGCGGCCGTCCTTGGCAAGGCTCAAGAAATTGAGCGCCAGCTGCGCCACCAGTCGCCAGGCGAGATCGTCGGCTCGGGATTCACCATCGGCTCCGGCGGGCAGTGCCGCGGGGATGGCCGGCTGCGGTGGACGCAACGCGCCGAGCAGCCGGACGGATTCGACCGGATCACCGGCCTCCAGCGTCAAGGTCGGATTGTCGTCGAGGAGCGGCAGGTCGCGGTTGGTGCAAAGCGCCATGATGTCGAGACGCTTCAACGGCCGGTTCGCGGGGCTTCCAAGCGGCCGCGATACGGCCAGGAAAACGTCGTCCCCGGTATATGAGGTGCGGGTCAGGCCGTCACGCCGTTCATCCTCCGTTGCCCGGCGTGGGCGCCGCTCCGTCGAATATACCCAGCCGCTGCCGCGGTTCTGCCCGAGGCTGAACAGCTCCGGTATCTCGGCGTCGCTGCCTTCACTGTCGGCATCCTCGACGCGCAGGACCCGATAGATCTCGAAGTCGCGCGCCCGCGTGCGGTCGGCGTGCAACACCTGCCGCGTCTTGCGTTGATCGAGCTCGACGACGTTGCACTCACGCTCGAACAGATTGATGATCGGCGTCGCGAAAAGCTCGAAATCAGCCGGCGTCAGGTCGGCGAGTTCGGGAACCGGGCGGCGGAACAGGAAGATGATCTCCAGTCCGGCCTCACATTTGCGCACCACCTGTTGCAGTCCCATGACCCGCGCATAGTGAAAGCGCTCCGGCATGATGAAGTATTCGCGTAGCAGGCGGTAGCCTTCGAATGTCGGGCGGGTGCGCGGCATCAAGGCCTCGTCGTCGCTGATGCCGACCATTTCGGGTGCCGGCAAGGGCGACAGCCGGTTGGTCTTGCCTTCCGGTCGTGCGCCAATGGCCACGCAAGCGCCGAAAATAGCGTCGAACAGAAGCGGCGCCTTGGTGCGTCCAGCAAAATAGAGGTCGAGTTGGTCGAGCGCCAATTCGTCGAGTTTGCCTTTTCCGGTCCGCGTCAGCGCGAGGCGCAGCGCCGCCTCGCCGGCGATGCCGCCGATCGGTCCGATGCCGGCCGCCGCCAGCGCGCTGCGATCCTGAAAATAACTGACCGAAGTGATCGCTATCGGCCATAAGGTCATGTCCTGTGCGGTCGAGAAGGTGCAGCGCGTCGACAGGCCGGGTTGCAGGCTGGAGACCAGCCGCGTGTTGCGCTTGACGACGTGGCCGGCCGGCATGATCTGCACCTGCTGTCCGGGTTTCAGCACCGCCATCGCCGTTGCCGGCGCCGGTGTGACGAGATCAGGATAGAGGACATCGAGTACGCTGCGCGAAAATCGCGAGCGCTCGGCATCGACCTTTAGTCGGGTACGCGCGGCGAGGAAGGCGACACCGTCCAGCAGCCGTTCGACATAAGGATCCGGGCAGGGCACCGTATCGAGGGAGAGGTTGCGCGCCACCGCCGGATGCATGTCGGCGAATTCCGCCGCAAGGCCGCGGATATGGGTCAGTTCCTCCTCGTAATATTCGACGAAGACCCGGTCCATCTCAGGCATCCCTAATTTCGGTCCGCGCCAAGCCGTTGTCGAGATTGATCGTGGTGCGCAGGCGCATGCGTTCCGGTGTGGGCGTCATGATCAGCACGGCGTCTATCTCGATCTTCAGGCCCACGGTCTTGTCGCCAAGGGTGACGCTAACCTTCGTCGCGCTTTCCTTGAGCCGGGGCTCGAAGGTGGCGAGCACCGAGCGGATTTCGCGCGCCAGCACGTCGCGGTCGAAGTCGCGGGACGACCGGCCCGAGAAGGAAGGCACGCCGTAATTGACCACGCTTCGACGCACCTCCGGAAAATCGGTGAGCGACGGCGGATTGTCCGCCATCTGCTCGTTTTCCAGGTCGGAAAGCAGCGGCGTGGCCTCGAAGCGCTCCGTGTTGAACAGCGCCTCAATGTCGCGCCGCACTGCTTCCCGGAGCACGCGGGCCGATACCACCACACCACGGCTTTCGATTTCGACGCGGTGCTGGGCCTGAAGGGCCAGGCGGCGCAGCCGCCGTTTCTGGTCGGGCGTCAGCTCCGCATCGGCGTCGATGGTCCGCGCACTGCCGGCAACGAGTGTATCGAGACGGTCCGCGCCAAGCTCGTCCAGCAGGACATGGCGCAGCCCATCTATTTCCGAGGTCAGGCCCGGCAGGTCGTTGACGAGGCGATCCCATAGCGAAGGCTGCACAGCCTCGCTTTTTGCCCGCAAGCCGCCGGCGATCTGCTGCTTGCCCGCGCCGGGCCGCCGAACCTCACTTGCCGACATAGACATCCATTTCGGCTTCATCATTGCCGTCATAGACGAACTTGATCTTCTTGTAGGCGAAGCTGACCTCTTCCTGGATCAGATCGGCCTCGTCCTCGGCCTGCGACATGTCGTATTCCATGATCGAGGCGTCTGTGAGGGTGACGACCAGGTAGTCCTTGGTCTCGCCGTCGATGGTCCGCCGTGCGGAGAACACCACTTCATCCAGCGCCTTGTTCTCGAACAAAGCCTTTTTCAGGTAGGGCGAGGATTTGTCGTAGTGCTTGATGAACTTGATCATGCCCATCGAGACGCGGCCACGGCGTGACAGCGAATTCGGATCATAAGGTGCGACCATCTTGTAGTCGACGCCATGGATTTCGATCTCGTCATCGTGGCCGTCGCGGGTGCTGGGGCCTTTGATATCGGGAACCTTCAGAAAACCATCAATCTTGACTGGCATTGTCTTTCTCCACCGCTTTCAAACAAAACAAAGTCCGTTGCTGCAAATCAGGTCTTCACGGATGGCAGTTCCGATACCAGCCGCAGCGAGGCGTTGATGCCTTCCAACTGGTAGTGCGGGCGCAGGTAGAAGCGGGCGTTGTAGTAGCCCGGCCGTCCTTCCACGCTGTCGACCTGGACTTCGGCCGCCGCAAGCGGGCGCTTGGCGCGCGCCTTGTCGTCGGCAAAGGCCGGGTTGGCCAGCACGTAGCGGTTGATCCACTCGGTCAGCCAGATCTGCATGTCGGAGCGCTCCTTGAACGAGCCGACCTTGTCGCGCGCAATCGCCTTGAGGTAGTGCGCGAAACGCGAGACCGGGAAGAGATAGGGCAGGTTAGCGCTCAGCCTTTCGTTCGACTGTGCATCGGGGTCGACCAGCCGGCCGGCGCGCGTCTCGTCGTCCTGCAGCGAATGGGCGCCGATGAAGGCGGCCAGATCGGTATTCTTTCGATGCAGGATCGGCATCAGGCCGAGCTTGGCCAGTTCGGCCTCGCGCCGATCGTCGATGGCGACTTCGGTCGGACATTTCATAGCGATCGAGCCATCATCGGTGGGGAAGCTGTGGACCGGCAAATTGAGCACAGTGCCGCCATTCTCGACGCCGCGGATCTGCGTGCCCCAGCCGAAAAGCTTGTGGCTGCGGTTGATGTTGACGCCCATCGGGAAGGCGGCGTTCATCCAGACATATTTGTTGTGATCGCCCTCCACCTCTTCCTCGAAGGTGAAGCCCTTCACCGGAACGGTATCCGTGCCATAGGGCAACCTGGCCAAAACGCGGGGCATGGTCAAGCCGATATAGCGGGCGTCCTCGCTCTCGCGCAGCGACTGCCACGAGGCATAGGCCGGGTTGGAGACGATTTGCTGCAAGTCTTGCGGGTTCGGCAATTCCTGCCAGCTGTCCATGCGGAACAGGCGCGGCGAGGCGGCTGCGATAAACGGCGTGTGCGCCGAGGCGCAGATGCCGGAGATGTTGCGCAGCAGACCGACGTCGCGCGGGTGGTTGGAGAATTCATAGGCGCCGATCACACAGCCGATCGGCTCGCCGCCCAGCATCGAATACTCGTCCGTATAGACCTTCTTGAAGATCGGGCTCTGGTCCCACATCTGACCTTCATAGTCTTCGAGCGTGTCGGCCAGCTGCTCCTTGGAGATGTTCATCACCCGGATCTTCAGCTTCTGATCCGTCTCGGTGTTGTTGACGAGATACCAGAGGCCCCGCCATGTGCCTTCCATTTCGCGCACTTCCGGTGCGTGCAGGATCTCGTTGACCTGTGTCGTCAGCATCTTGTCGATGCCGGCTATCAGCGACTTGATCGACTTGATCGCATTGGACGAGATGGTCGTGGTATCCGAACGCGATTGCGCAGCGAGCGCGAGATTGCGCACGAGTTGTTGCAGCTTCTCGCTGTCGTCCTTCTTGACCTTGAAATCCTTCTCGAGGAGCCCGCTGAATTCTCCGAGGTCGATGGCTTCGGCCTCAGCGGCGATTGCGGCAGTCTTTTGCTGTTCGGCCATGATCTACTCCCCTGTCTTGTCGTCGTCGGCGAGTGCCTGGCTGGCGATCTTGCCAAGCAGCGGCTCGTTGTTCAGAAGCTGCGCAATGCGTTTCTCGGCGTCTACGCGGCCATCCATGAAGCCGAGCAACTCCTCGAGCTGACGACGCATCTTGAGGATCTCGGCCAGTTGTGGCACCTGCTCGGCGATCTTGTCCGGAGCGAAATCGCCCATTTTGGAAAATGTAAGATCGAGCGCCAGTTCCTCGTCGCGCTCCTGACCTTCGGCCTGCGGCAGCGTGTTCTTCACCCGGGCTTTGACGCGGGGCCCAAGCGCCTCCATGAACTTGGGGAAGCGGTTCGCATCGGTCTCGACAAAGGAGCGGTCCAGCACCGACTTCGATGCTTCCTTGGTCTGCGAAGCACCAGAAAGGTCGGCCATCACGCCCATGACGAACGGCAGTTCGATCGTTGTCGGGCTACCGTAGGTTTCCACATCGTAGGCGATCTGCACCCGCGGCGCGCGATTTCGTTCGATGACCTTCGCTTTGCTTTCGGCTGGCATGTGCTGTTACCTTTCATCCTTCTGAGCCGTCTTCTTGACATCGGGAACGCCGGCAAGGAGCCGGAATTCCTTCAGCCCCGACGGGGCGAGATCTTCCATCAGTTCAACGAAATCCATATGCACCATCCGGCGCACACGCCGCGCCAGATGCGGTATAGGGCTCGACGGTTCGGTGCGGTCATAGAAGGCGACGACGAGGTCGAGGCATTTCACCACGTCGTCGCGCGAGGAGATGCGGTCGGGAAGCCCCGTGCTCGCGTCCGCGTAGCTTGCCACAATTGCCATAGTGTCGGCTCCATGACCGTTGCGAGCAGTCGCTGCCGGTTCCGCCGGCGTGACCGGCTTGGCCGTGCCATTCAACACGGCGCCGGCTGCCGAATTCCGTTCGAGGGTGGTCAGCAAGCGCTGCAGAAACCGTTTTAAGTCCGGAACAGGAGCGCCGCCGCCGTCGAGGCGAGCGTTGAGGGCGGTTTCGACCGCATCAAGAGCCGCGATCGCTGCCCGGGCGTCAGCGACGAGTGAAACCATCTCTGCGTTGGCTTGATCCATCTGTGCCGCACATCCGGCACGCACCCTGTTCAAGAGTTGCCCATGCGCGCTGACCAGTGTGGCCTTCTCCGCCGTGTTCAATCCCGAGGCGGCTTCCTGGAGCATGACACGGTCGTCGAGCGCGGCTTGTTCCAGGTCGCGTCCGCTGATCGGCCCGATCGAGCGTGGCGTAAAGAAAATCATCTGCCGCAGGTTCGCCAACAGCCCGTCCTGGCCATTCTGGAGATCGAGCAGTGCGTTGATCCGGCGCAAGGCGGCCTCGCGCGGTGAAGCGTTGGGCCGCAGGGCCGGATGCATGGTTTCCCAATGCTGATCAAAGGTCTGCGCAATAAGGGTCAGGCCTTGCGCCAGCCCGGCCAGTCCGTCTTCATTGGCCAGCGCGCGCGTGACAATGACGAGCAGGCGCAGGTCCCGGCCATGCGCGCGCAATTCCGTCGCCTTTGCCAGCACCGCGGACCAGTCGACTGGAATGGTGCTTTGCGAAGTGGGCTTGTTGTTGCCGTCGTGGACGACCTTGACCTCGGGCTCGGTCCGACGCTCCAGCTCATGAAAAGCCGGGTCGTTGCGCAAATCCTCCCCTGACGGATTTTCACCGTCGAGCGGAGTAAGCCAGAGTGCGACATCAATCACACCAACCCCCAGCGACCGGCCCTCAAACCGTACGTGACCCAACGTTATCACACCGTTGTGCTTTACCACAATTCGACGACTGCTTAAAAATTAACAGAAGCTTAAATGCCGCCGCCTCTTGAGCGTGATTGCCGAGCCCCGATTGTGAAATGCAATGCATGGAGGCCGGCAATCCCGTGGTTATTTGCGGCTGGTGGTGCGGGACTTTCCACAAACGCAAGGTAGCGGCTGAGCCGCGTATCGAGCCTCGTCCATCACGCGCTTTGTCAAGTGACGGCTTATGTGGCAGGTTATGGACTGGCAGATTGCAGGAGCACGTTCGATGGAACAGCGCCGGTCATCGCAGACCTTCAAACGCAAGGAACTGGTCGGCAAGCTCAATCCTGTTGGCCTGCGCGCCTTCAAGGCTGCAGCAGACACCGCCAAACTGCGCGGCAATCCTTACGTCGAACTCGTCCACTTCATCGAGCAACTGGTGCTCTCCGACCGTTCAGATGTGCAAATGATCATTGCCGAGGCCGGGATCGATGTCAGCCGGCTAACGGCGGACATGACCAGCGCCGTCGACAAGCTGCCTTACGGTGCCACTTCTGTGGAGGAAATGTCCGAGCATATCTTTCAAGCCATTCACGACGCTTGGAGTCTGGCGACACTGGAATTCGGCGTGGAGGAGGTCCGCAGCGCCCACATCTTGCTTGCCTGCCTGAAGACGCCGGTGCTGGAAGGCCTGGTGTCGAAGATCAGCGGTGAGTTTGACAAGATCAATGCGGATGCTGTCATCGCGCGTTTCGCTGACGTTGTCGAAGGCTCCCTGGAAGGCGGTGCCGCCGCCAGCAGGTCTCCCGCTGCAGAGGCACCGCAGCGGGCTTCGGGCGGAGATTCGGCGCTGGCGAAATATGCCACCGACCTGACCCAGCGCGCCCGCGACGGCAAGATCGACCCTGTTGTCGGCCGCGATCCGGAGATCAGGCAGATCGTCGATATCCTGATGCGACGGCGGCAAAACAATCCGATCCTGACCGGCGAGGCTGGAGTCGGCAAGACCGCGGTCGTTGAAGGTTTTGCCTTGCGCATCGCCCAGGACGATGTGCCGCCCACACTGCAAGGCGTCAGTGTACGCATGCTTGATGTCGGATTGATGCAGGCGGGAGCAAGCGTAAAGGGTGAGTTCGAAAAACGACTGAAAGCTGTCATTGATGAGGTGCAGTCGTCCGAGACCCCAGTCATCCTCTTCATCGATGAGGCCCACACCTTGATCGGCGCCGGCGGCGCTGCTGGAACCGGCGACGCGGCCAATCTCCTGAAGCCCGCGCTGGCGCGCGGCGAACTTCGCACCATCGCGGCAACGACCTGGGCCGAATACAAGCAGCACATCGAGAAGGACCCGGCGCTGACCCGCCGTTTCCAAGTGGTCAAGATCGAAGAGCCGTCGGAGGCGGTGGCCGTTCTGATGTTACGCGGTGTGGCTGGGGTCCTGGAGCAGCACCACAAGGTGCAGATACTCGATGAGGCGATCGAAGCGGCGGTCGGCCTGTCGCATCGCTATATCCCGGCACGTCAACTGCCTGATAAGGCCGTGAGCCTTCTCGACACCGCCTGCGCCCGTGTCGCCATATCGCAGCACGCCACGCCGGCCGAGGTCGAGGACATCATGCGCCGCCGCCAGGCGCTGGAGGTCGAGCGCGGCATCATCGGTCGCGAGGCCGCGATCGGCATCGAGGTCGCCGACCGGCAGGCGCGCGTCGAGACCGGGCTTGCCGAAACCAAGGTCACCCTGGCCGTAGCGCAGCAGCGCTGGGATCGTGAAAAGGCACTTGTCGCCGAGATCCTCGAATTACGCGCCAAGCTGCGCGGCGAAGGAGTCCCGCTCGATGCGGCGGCTGCCGCTGAGGCCGATACCGAAACGGCAGCGGCGGACGCAGAACGGACCAAGGTGCCCAAGACTGAGCCGCCCAAGGCTGAAACGGCGAAGGCGGAAACCACGAATACCAAAACAGCTAAAGCCAAGGCCGCGAATACCGATGCGGAGACACCGGACGCTGCCGACCCATCTGATCCTGCCGCCGATCTCGCCCGGTTGCGCGAGCTGATGGCCGAGCTGGCCGAGGCACAAGGCGAAACACCGTTGATCCTGCCATCGGTAGACCGCAACGCAGTGGCCGCCGTGGTCCAGGACTGGACCGGCATCCCGACCGGACGGATGCTGTCTAGCCAGACCGAAAAGGCGCTCAAGCTCGCCACCACCCTTTCGGAGCGGGTCGTCGGCCAAGGTCACGCCATGGAGATGATCGCCAAACGCGTGCAGACCAGCCGCGCCGGGCTTGGCGCGCCGGAAAAGCCGGTGGGCGTCTTCCTGCTCTGCGGCCCCTCGGGCGTCGGCAAGACCGAAACCGCATTGGCGCTCGCCGAAACGCTCTATGGCGGGGAGCAGAACCTGATCTCGATCAACATGTCCGAGTTCCAGGAGGCGCATACGGTCTCGACGCTCAAAGG